>JASHVB010000684.1 GCA_030039695.1 Acetobacteraceae bacterium | reverse complement strand
TTTTCGTTGCGTCCAGGACGAAGCGGTCGTCTTCGGTGCGGGTGAGCGCGAGGCGGATGAAGAATGGGCCGTTGCCGTGACCGTCGGAATCGATCGCGTCGGCAAAGCGGTGGGTGCCGACGGCGAAGGTTTCACGCAGACGCGAGCGCACCAGGTCGCGCGTGCGCTCGAACAAGATGCGGAAGGCCTCGGCGGTGAGGTCGGGACCAAAGCGCTGTAGGATCTCAGCGATGCGGCGCACGCCGAGATTGACCGACGCCATCAACGCACGGGTATCTCCTCGGCAGGTATCGGGGTAGCGCGAATTGCGGTAGAAGATGTCCAGCGCGGCTTCGTTGGTTATGCCGGCATCCATCAGCTTGGTCGGCGGGATGATAATGCCTTCCTGAAAGATGTCGGTGGTGTCAGAGCTGATCGAGCCGGGGCGCAACCCGCCAATGTCGGAGAAATGCGCCCAGCCCATGACGAAAGCGGCGCGTTTGTCGTCATGGAAGACCGGGGCGAGGAACACCTGGTCGTTGGAATGCGACACGGCGCCGCGTGAAGCGTAGCAGTCATTGTACCAGTAGAGATCGCCCTCGCGCATCGTGTCGGGTGGGAATTTCGCGAAGACAGGCGAGGTGATGTCGCCAAAGATGGGCACCATGGAACCGACCACCATAACCCCATCGGCGTCGAACAGGGCGGTGTAGAAGTCCTTCTTCTCGCGGATGAAGGCGCTGATCGCGGTGCGCTCGAGCAGCGCGTCCATTTCGGCCTGAGCGGCGCGGATTGCGCCACGGATGATTTCTAGTTTGATCGGGTCCATGCGGGGATTGGAGCCTAGGCAGCGCTGACGGGCAAGGTGTCAACGCACGACGACCCCATGTCGCAGCGGTTCTGTTCATCGATCGTCCACACCGCGGAGTTGCACAGCCAGTCATGGCCGGACAATGTCGCCAAAAAAATCATTGATGAGGGTTTCGCCGATGCCAAGACGGCCCTCTGGGCAGGACCGTGCAGTCAGTCGAACAGTGCCGGTCCATGATGATCGTGCGACCCAAATGATCGGCCTTGCCTGTGGCCGGGCGCGCTTGTCCACCATGCGAGCATCTTGCTCGCGCGGTTAGTCCGCGCTGACTTAGTGGAGCGTCTCGCCCACGGTCCGCGTTCCGACGGGGGTGATCGTATGTTGGATACCACGTGCTGGGACACCGTCAGTTTCGAACCTTCGTCGCTCTGTAGCTATGGACAGCGTTTCGGGGGTCGACTTGCCATTCCCGGGTCACCCGCGGCTACACTGACGCCACGAGGAACGGAGGAAGCCCCATGGTGGCGGTGCATTGCCTGGTGTCGCGCCGATGAGCCGCAGCATCGAAGTCTCCGGCGTGACGCTGGACGTCGAGGATCGTGGGAGCGGCCGTCCGCTGCTGTTTCTGCATCCGGGCGAAAGCTTGCAGCCGGGGCGGGCTTGGCTTGATGCGCTGGCCGCGAAGTTTCGAGTGATCGCACCGCATCATCCGGGGTTCGGAGAATCCAGCCTGCCGGACTGGTTCAGCACGGTCGACGACATCGCGTATCTGTATCTCGATCTGGCCGCCGCGTTGGACCTGCACGATGCGGTGCTGGTCGGGGTTTGCTTCGGCGGATGGGTGGCCGCGGAAATCGCGGTGCGCAACACGGAGCGTTTCGCGCATCTGGTGCTGGCTGCACCGCTCGGCATCAAGCCCGGCGGCGTGACCGATCGCGACATCGCCGACATGCACGCGATCACCCGCCCTGAATTCATGCGCCTGGCCTGGGCCGATCCGGCGCGTGGCGAGATCGACTACACCGCTCTGCCTGAAGCAGAACTTGCCGCGGTCGCGCGTGGTCGCGAGGCATTGGCATTGTTCGGCTGGAAGCCCTACATGCACAATCCTCGGCTGAAGCGCTGGCTGCATCGCATCGACCGGCCGACATTGCTGCTGTGGGGCGAGCAAGACCGCATCGTGACACCGGCTTATGGCGCAGCGTGGCGCACGGAAATACCGGGCGCTCGGCTGGAAGTGATGCGCGACGCCGGCCACTATCCGCACTGGGAGCAACCGGAAGAATTTGTGCGACGCGTTGTTGCGTTCGTCGGTTGAGGGAAAATTTCAATGCGCTGCTGGTACTTTTCCGAAATGGCCTATCATCCAGCGTGGGACGAAGGGCTGAAGCGAGGCTCACTGCGCGTGGTGCTTCCGAACGCGAACGTCGATCCGCACGAGGCGCACAAACTGCTGAACCGCTATCTCGATGAGTTCGCGCTGTGCGATGAAGTCGGTATCGACATCATGGTGAACGAGCATCACAGTACCGCGACGTGCATGACGGTATCGGTCCCGATGGCGCTGGCGGTGATCGCGCGTGAGACCAAGCGTGCTCGGCTGTTGACGCTGGGCAATCCGATCGCCAACCGCCCTGATCCGGTGCGCGTCGCGGAGGAGATGGCGTGGCTCGATTGCCTCTCCGGCGGGAGGCTCGAAATGGGGCTGGTGAAGGGGGCGCCATATGAGATCGCGCCGGCTAATTCCAATCCCGCCCGGCTGATGCGGCGCTATTGGGAGGCGCACGACCTGATCCTGAAGGCGCTATCCACCACCGAGGGGCCGTTCAGCTGGGAAGGTGAGTATTTTCACTATCGGAATGTCAATGTTTGGCCGCGGCCGATCCAGCAGCCGACGCCGCCAGTGTGGCTGACCGGGATGAGCGTAGACAGCGGCGGGCTTGCTGCGGAACGACGCCACGTCATCGGCACACTGCTGTCTGCTGGCACAGCGAAGCCGATGTACGACATGTATCGCGAGACCGCGCGTAAGAACGGTTGGGAGGCTGGGCCGGATCGTTTCGCCTATGCCGCTGTGGTGGGCGTCGGGCACTCGCGCGAGGAAGGGCTGCGCCGCGCCGATCAGATCGCCGATTATGTGCGCACTGCGCCGGTTGTCGCAGAGCCGTTCACCAATCCGCCAGGATATAATTCTGTCGCGGCGAACGTGGCGATCATGAAGGCGGGACCACGCGCGCACCGCATCGTCAAGGACCGTCAGGGCAACATGATCGATCACCGCAAGGCGACGGTGCAGCAGTTCATGGACACCGACACTGTATTTGCCGGCA
>JASHVB010000076.1 GCA_030039695.1 Acetobacteraceae bacterium | reverse complement strand
TCCCGCGGTAAAGAAGGGGCTGGTGATCAAGGGAGACTTCCGCCACCACCTGCCCACCGGCATGCAGGGGCTCGCGATGAACACGCGCCGCACGGTGTTCCAGGATGCGCGCGTGCGCCAGGCGATGGGTTGGGCCTTCGACTTTGAATGGACCAACAAGAACCTGTTCTATGGCGCCTACACGCGCACCACCAGCTATTTCAGCGACAGCGATCTTGCGTCATCAGGCGTGCCGCAAGGCGCGGAACTTGAATTGCTGAAGCCGTACCGTTCCGAGCTGCCGCCCGAGTTGTTCACGCAGCCATTCACCCTGCCGGTGACCGATGGCAGCGGCGACAACCTGCCGCAGTTAAAGACCGCACTCGGCTTGCTTGAGCAAGCGGGGTGGACGGTAAAGCAGCGCAAACTGGTCGACAAGAATGGCCAGCAGATGGCGTTCACCATCCTGGTGGATGATCCGTCGCTTGAACGCATCATGCTTCCCTACTCGCGCAACATCGTAAAGCTTGGCATCGATGCTCGGGTGCGCACCGTGGACCCGGCGCAGTTTCAGCACCTGATGGACAACTTCGACTTCGACATGACATTCATGATCTATCCCCAGGGTGACGTACCCGGCCAGGAGCTGCGCGATTACTGGTCGTGCGCCGCGGCCAAGACGCAAGGCAGCGCCAACGTTCCCGGCATCTGCGATCCCGCGGTTGATGCGCTCATCGAGAAGGTCATCGCCGCGTCCGACCGCCCGTCGCTGCAGGCCGCGGCGCGCGCGCTCGACCGCATCCTGTTGTGGCGCTGGTACATGGTGCCGAACTGGGACAACCTGGTGTTCCACGTCGCGTACTGGAACCGCTTCGGTCACCCCAACAAGCCGATCCGCGAGGGCTTCAATTTCGATTCCTGGTGGGTCGATGCAGCCAAAGCCGCCGCCACCGACGCTGCGCGGAGGGCATGAAAAAACTCGCCTACGAAATGGGAGCGATCAAGCTGCGAAGCAACGAGGATGTGAGGCCACCAACGCCCCGGTACCGCGCTGTTGACCACTCGCCCGCCGCGGCGCGGCCAGCGCTCCCGCGAGGCGGAAGAGGGGTATAGTGGCGGCCTACCTCCTCCGCCGCCTGCTCCTGGTGATCCCGACCCTGTTCGGCATCATCACCATCAACTTTGTCGTCATCCAGTTCGCACCTGGCGGCCCCGTTGACGAGGTGCTCGCGCAATTGCACGGCCAGGGCGCGCTGTCATCGCGCCTCGGTACCGCGGCCTCCGACATCGGCGGCCCCGGCACCTACCGTGGCGCGCGTGGCCTCGACCCGCACGTCGTCGCCGACATCAAAAAGATGTTCGGCTTCGACAAGCCGCCGTTGACACGCTACCTCGACATGATCGGCGGCTACCTGCGATTCGACTTCGGCCGCAGTTTCTTCCGTGACCAGTCGGTGATCCGCCTGATCCTGCACGCCATGCCGGTGTCCATCTCGCTCGGCTTATGGTCCACGCTGCTGGTCTATCTCATCTCGATCCCACTCGGCATTACGAAGGCCGTGCGCGACGGCTCGCGCTTCGACATCGTCAGCAGCGCGGTTGTTCTCGTCGGCTACGCTGTTCCGAGCTTCCTGTTCGCCATCATGCTGGTCGTTCTGTTCGCCGGCGGCAGCTTCTTCCATCTGTTCCCCCTGCGCGGCCTCACCAGCGAAGCCTCGCAGGACTGGAGCTGGCCGGCCCGGATCGCCGACTATTTCTGGCACATGGCGCTACCGATCACGGCCGTCGTCGCCGGCGGCTTCGCCAGCCTAACCATGCTGACCAAAAACTGCTTCCTCGAGGAAATCCATAAGCAATACACCATCACCGCGCGTGCCAAAGGTGCCAGCGAGCGTCGCGTGCTCTATGGCCATGTGTTCCGCAACGCGATGCTGCTGATCGTTGCCGGGTTCCCGCAGGCTTTCATTTCCATTCTCTTTACATCGGCGCTGCTGGTGGAGATCGTCTTCTCGCTCGACGGCCTTGGATTGCTCGGTTTTCAGGCAGCGATTCAGCGCGACTACCCGGTGATGTTCGGCACATTGTATATATTCACCCTGCTCGGTCTGCTCATGCAAATTGTCGGTGACACGCTCTACACGCTGGTCGATCCGCGCATCGATTTCGAATCGCGGCGTTGAAGGCGGCTCGACGAACCGCAGGATCACGCAGAGAAACAGCCGCGATCTCGGCGTCACGGCGGACTATGCGCTGAGGTAGGAACTCGACCAGGCGCTCACCGCATGCGGCGTCAGGCTTGGCCCCATGCTGAACAAGAAGAGGAACCATCAATCGCGCACCGCGGTGAGCGCCTCCGTCGCCAATCCCCGCCGGCCGACGGATCGAGCGCAAAGGCCGGTTCAGGCTCCAGCCATTCCAGCAGATGCAGCACGCCTCGCGCGTGATCTGTCGGCCGCCATGAGGAAACCGCTGCATATCGGGGTCGGCACGGATCGCCGCGCACCCGTCCAGATCGGCAGCATGGCACGCGCGGACCACCAAGCGCTCTGTTCGCAATCTCTAGAGTCTCGATGAACGGCGTCACACCGCTTGTGCCCCTGTCGCTGCGCTCTACGATGCCGCTTCGATGTCGAACGACACCAGTCCGCTGCCGTCACTCGATCTGCTTCTGCGTACGCCGGAAGCGGATGTGCTGCTGCAGCGATTCGGGCGTCGCGCCACCACAGACGCGTTGCGCACGGAACTCGCCAGCCGCCGTGCCGCGCGCATCTTCCACGCGCCGGGACCTGCGCTGATTGACGCGGCAGCCGACGCGCTGGCACGTCGCTTCACCACGTCGCAGCGCCCCGTCTTCAACCTCACCGGCACCGTGCTGCACACCAATCTCGGCCGCGCACGGCTGCCCCCGGAAGCCGCCGAGGCCGCCGCCCAAGCGCTGCGGGCCGCCACCACACTGGAATTCGATCTCGCCACCGGCCGCCGCGGCGAGCGCGACGACCACATTGCGCCGCTCCTCTGCGAGCTGACCGGCGCAGAGGCCGCCACGGTGGTGAACAACAATGCCGCCGCGGTTCTGTTGGTGCTGAACACACTGGCCGCCGGGAAGCAGGTGACGGTATCGCGCGGCGAGCTGATCGAGATCGGCGGCTCATTCCGCATCCCCGACATCATGGCATGCTCCGGCGCCATCCTCCGCGAGGTCGGCACCACCAACCGTACGCACCCGCGCGATTACCAGGCCGCGATCGGTCCGGATACCGGCCTGCTGATGCGCGTGCACCCGTCGAACTATGCGATTTCCGGTTTCACCGCAGTGGTTCCCACGGAAGCGCTCGCCCGCATCGCGCATGAAGCCGGCCTGCCTCTGGTTGAGGACCTCGGCAGCGGCAGTCTGATCGACCTGGAGCGATTCGGCCTTCCGCATGAACCCACGCCGCGCGAATCGCTCGCACGCGGCGCGGACATCGTGACCTTCTCTGGCGACAAGCTGCTTGGCGGTCCGCAGGCCGGACTAATTGTCGGTAACAAATTTTTGATCGATCGGTTCAATGCCAATCCAATGAAGCGCGCGCTGCGTTTGGACAAGGCCCGGCTCGCCGCGCTCGAGCATGTGCTGCGCCTCTATCTGGACCCGGACCGGCTGGCCGACCGCCTCCCGACGTTGCGACTACTGACCCGACCCGAACCGGAAATCCGCGTCGCCGCAGAGCATATTGCGCCAGGGCTGCGTCAGGCGTTCCCCGGGCGGGCGGTGTCGGTCGAGGCATGCCGAAGTCAGATTGGCTCGGGCGCACTTCCGGTCGATCTGCTGCCCTCGGTGGCTGTGAGCATTGGCGGTAGCGCCTTGGAAAACCTTGCATCAACCCTGCGCAGTCTGCCCCGGCCCGTGATCGGACGAGTTGCTCAGGGGCGCCTTTGGCTGGACTGTCGCTGTTTGGAACGCGACGACGAAGCGGCGTTCATCGCCCAGCTTCCCGACCGTCCCTGACCCGCCGATACTGGGCGATGGAGGAGAAGCGGTCCCGGTGGGCCGGCTGGACTTCAAACCCAGTTGGGGCTGCCAAGCGGCTCCGGGCAGGTTCGACTCCTGCTCTCTTCCGCGCACCTGACTCCGGCTTCCTCTGTTGCTGAGGCGCCATTTCCCTGTGGCAACGCCGCAACACCCAGTGCACAATTGCGTCCCCGCCCCTCGTTTTCCCGCCTCGCCCGGGATATGGTTTCCGCACTGGAAGGGGACGTTGTGGCAACGCGTTGCCGGGCGCCCCGCCCATGCTCGAACCGATTCCGTGAGGGGAGAACGAACATGACGCTTCGGGGTGCGCTCCTGGGTGCCGGTCTGCTGGCGCTGCCGATTGCCGCGAGTGCCCAGACTCCGCCAGTCAATGGCTTCTACGTCAGTCTGGGGGCCGGCGTTAACCTGATGAACAACCCGACCTTCCGCTTTAGCCCGCCCGTGCCCTTGGGTCAGTTTGGAACCGTAGCGCCGGGAGCCACCATGCAGACCCAGGTCGGCCCGGCGGTCCAGGGCAGCGGCGGCTGGGGCTTCGGCAACGGTCTGCGTGTCGAACTCGAAGGCGACTGGATGAACAACAAGTTCTACCAGGCGAACTCGTCCATTGGCGACATCCGTGCCGGCGGCTTCGATCAGAAGTACGGCCTCATGGCGAACCTGCTGTATGACTTCACCATGGTGCCCTATGTGCAGCCCTATATCGGCGCGGGCGTCGGCTATCAGTGGGCCGATCTGAACAATTTTAGGATCAACGGCCCGGGTGCTGGGCTGAGCGTGGGGAACAACACGGACGGCGGTTTCGCCTATCAGGCAATCGTCGGCCTGGCGGTCCCCGTACCCGCCGCACCTGGCCTGGCGATCACCGCCGAATATCGTTTCCTGGGCTTGTCCGGCGCTCACAAGTACGACGGCTCCTTTATCTCGGATGGCGTTGTGACGCCGGTCAGCACTTCGATGCGCCAGAACTACAACAACCTCTTCCTGGTCGGCTTCCGCTACAATTTCGGCCAGGTGCCGCCACCGCCACCGCCAGCACCGGTCGCAGCGCCGGCCCCGGCCGTGCAGCCGGCTCGCTCCTATCTGGTGTTCTTCGACTGGGATAAGGCCACGCTGACGATGCGCGCTCGCCAGATCATCAGGGAAGCGGCGGATGCCTCGACCCATGTGCAGGTCACGCGCATTGAGGTGAACGGCTACACGGATACCTCCGGCACGCCGCAGTACAACATGGGCCTGTCGATCCGCCGCGCCAGCGCCGTGAAGGCCGAGTTGATCCGCGACGGTGTCCCACCCAACGTGATCACCACGCAGGGCTTTGGCGACACGCATCTGCTGGTCCCGACAGGACCCGGCGTGCGTGAGCCGCAGAACCGTCGCGTTGAGATCATTCTGCACTGACCGGCTGACCGCTAGGTCGAGAGCGAACGGGGCGCCGCGAGGCGCCCCGTTTGTTTTCGACCAAGGCCGACCGGGCGAGGGTAAGCTTTATAGGTCCGCAACGATATGGTTGCTTTGCCGCACCGTCAGACGAGCGAGGTGAGCCATGCGATTCGATGCTGCATTGCTGGCGACCACGCCAAACGGCATCACACCGCAGAGCTTCAGCGCGACGCATCTCCCCGGGCCGGTCGCCCCGGCTGTGCGGGAAGCGAAACACCGACGCGTCAAGATCATTCTGCATGACCAGCAGTTGCCGCATCGGACAATACCTGGCGCACCGCGAGGCGGCATGATCTTTTCTGGCAACACCCGTAGCGGTAGGAGAACAATGCAGCGTGATGCAATGTCTGGTGATTTGCCTCGCGAGACGGGTTCTTGATTATCGCCCACGGCCCCGCGGTCAGCGCGCACCGCTGTGGTTAGCGCGCATCGCCAAGGACTGGCGCGGCCATGACGTCAAGGAGAACAAGACCATGCGGTATAGGGGCACGCTCCTGGCCACTGCCCTCCTGGCAATGCCTGTGGCTGCTATCGCCCAGCCGATCAGCGGGCTTTATGTCGGCGCGGGCGTTGGGGCCGACCTGCCACAGAACGCCCGCGCCAGTCAGGTTTCGCCGCCCTCGCCCGGCGCCGGCCATCTGCGCCTCGACCAAAACCTTGGCGTCACGGGCCTTGCCAGCATTGGCTACGGCCTGGGCAACGGCTGGCGCTTCGAGATCGAGGGCGATTACTCCAGCAACGGCATCGACAAGCTGGCCCGCACTCCATTCCCGGCCTCAACCAGCGGCAGCCTGCACAACTACGGCGTGATGGCTAACGCGCTCTACGACATGGATATCGGCGTACCCTGGCTGTACCCGTACCTCGGTCTCGGTGCTGGCTATCAGTGGACGCGCCTGGACGGCCTGTCCGTCACCCAGGCGGGCGGACCGTTTCACCTGGGCGTTGACGACACATCTGGCTCCTTCGCCTGGCAGGGAATCGTTGGCACCTCGATCCCCATCGCGGGCATGCCGGGACTGTCAGCGACGGTTGAATATCGCTTTATGAATATTCTGGGTGGTCAGAAGTTCGATGGCAGCGAGACGTTCGCCGCGGGCGCCGCACCTGTGCCTGCACAGCTCAAGCTGACCAATCAGTTCGATCACACGTTTCTGATCGGCGTGCGCTACGCGTTCAACGTCGTCCCGCCAGCCCCACCGCCGGCGCCAATCCCTCCTGTGCAGGCGGCACCGGCTCCCGCGCCTGCGCGCTCCTATCTGGTGTTCTTCGATTGGGACAAGGCGACGCTGACAGATCGTGCGCGCCAGATCATCCAGGAGGCGGCGCAAAACTCGACCCACGTGCAGTACACGCGGATCGAGGTGAATGGCCACACCGATACGTCCGGCACGCCGCGGTACAACATGGACCTGTCGATCCGTCGTGCGAGGGCGGTGGCAGCCGAACTGGTGCGTGACGGCGTGCCGCAAAGCGCGATCTCGATCCGAGGCTACGGCGAGACGCATCTG
>JASHVB010000075.1 GCA_030039695.1 Acetobacteraceae bacterium | reverse complement strand
GTCGGTCGGCGTCAGCACCAGGTTTTTATGACGCCATGCCTTGGGGCTAATGCCCATCAGATTCCGAAACACCCGGCAATAATGCGCCTGGTCACTAAAACCGATGGCAACTGCGACCTGCGAAAGTGACATCGTTGACAGCAGCATCAGTCGCTGAGCACGGTCAATCCGCCGACGGCGGATGTAGTCCCCCATTGTCATGCCAAACGTCATCTTGAATGCGACCGAAAAGTAGCCGACACTGAGCCGAGCCTGTTTCGCACAGTCCTGCACCCGAATTTTCGATTCTAGTGATGCTTCGATGAATTCGGTTACTTTGCGGGCCTGCCAAGGCGCAAGACCACGTGAGTGGGACCGGGAGGCCTCCTCCCCCCCATTCCATGTCGCGCCACGCAACATGGTGGCTGCCGCCTTGATCCGCGACTTTGCGGTTGTGCGATCCTCGTCCCACATGTGCAGGGCGCCGTCCAGGAGTTCGGTTAACATCGCAAGTGTTACCTGCTCTCCCGGCTGGTTATAGAGGGTTTGGTTGTATTGCCGATTGCCGTTAACGCATTCGGCCGATGGCCCGATATCCATAGCTACGTCCTGTCTGATCGTGCTGAATGAAGCTGGGAGTCTTTTGTGTCCCGTCGGGATTTCTCCTAACCCGGCTGTACGTGACGCTCAGGCTGCTATCGTGCTGGCCGCCACCGCCAGGCTTGGCCGCACCGGGACTGTTGCTTCGCTGGTTTACGAGCCGTCTAAGACTCACCGACGACAGCGGTATTCACTGCCGTATTGCGTGAGAGGGATGAGGTCACGATCGGCCTAACGCTGTCGTGGAGGAACCGCAATTCGGAGCTTTCATCGTCAACGCTCAGGGATAGGCGAATAGGCGTCAGGTTCGCTGCAAGCGCACCGGGCTCGTTCCCGTCCCCATCAGGGCGATTGATTTCGCGTTCCACGAATGCTGCAAAAGCGCGAGCCTTAGCATTAGTCATTTTGCCCATCGGGACAACCATCCACAGCTCGATGTCGGGCAGAGCCCATTCGGTAAGGACTGGGCGTACTGCTCCGGATGCCAGCTCAGGCGCGAAGGCCCACTGAGGCGCAATCGTGAATCCGAGACCTCTAAGGACGGCAGCCCGCACCGCCTCGCTCGCGTTTAAACGCAGGCGTCCCGATACAGCGGTAGCTGTTTGCGTGCCATCCTTCCGGAACTGCCACCCATTCATCCAGCCGAGATCGTGGGTATAGAGAACTGCCTCTCGGTCCAGTAGCTCATCCGGCGACTTTGGAATGCCGACGCGAGCGAAATAGCCAGGAGTACCCAAGACGAGGCGCCGCGTGGATGCAATTCTTCGCCCGACCAGAGCGCTGTCGCAAAGTGGACCGTAGCGTAAGCCGATATCCACACCCTCTTCGACCAGATCGACCGTGCCATCGTGCAGAACAAATTCAATGGAAAGGTCGGGATGTGTTGCCAGAAACGTGCTTAGGCGCGGTACGAGGTATAGCCTGGTGAGAGTTGTATCTGCACTGACACGTAACCGGCCTGCGAGGCGTGCGTTGGTGGCACGTACTGCGACATCCGCCTCCTCAGCTTCAGCGATTGTCCGACGCGCATGCTCGTAATACACCCACCCCGCCTCGCTGGGCTTCAACCTGCGGCCTGAGCGGATCAATAGCCGCACGCCCAGCTGCTTTTCGAGCTGAGCAATCGACTTCGACACTGCCGGCTGGCCGATGTTTAGATGCCTCGCAGCGCTTGTGAATGACCCAGCTTCCAACACGCGAATGTAGGTTTCCATTAAGCCCAATCGATCCATAGCCTGCCTCCCTCTGGAACAATTATGCCTCCCCTGTTCACGCCGTTAGATAACATGTGCACGCGGTATTTCCTGCGACCACACTTGCGATTCCTGTTTGTTGCTCGCCTTCAATCCGAAAGCGTTCGACCGCTCCGCTGGTGCCTGAGCGGCGCCCGACGTATTTCGGACGATATGTCGCACAGACCGGCGCTGTATCGGTGCGACGGAGCACAAATTGGTTGGACATGCAGTTCTCATTGCTGCAACTCCTCTGTCACGTGCCTCCCCATATCCGGCATATTCCCGGCACTGGGGACAAACTAACTATAAGCGGTCATCGGTCGTAAGCGAGTTTATTGATGTAAGTTGGTGCAAAAATGGACTGCTTGCTGGACGCGCGGGATCCGATCCCCACGTGGGTCAGGGAGCGAGCAATGTACCAGCCAAGCAAACGACAGGGCCCGTCTATAGCGGAGAGATCGCGCCTCAAATATCGAGTCGATTGCGTAGAATGATCAGTTGAACGATCCGATCACCATAAAGTGTGAAGTAGAAGGCGAGCACGAGCGGTTCCGGCAGGCCACGCTTATCGTAGGTGCCGTCGACATTGGCGGTTACGATAACGTTCCCATAGTGTTCGAGAATTGACGTCAGGTCCATCGTCAGTCTTTGCCCGATAATATCATTCGCCGCCCATCCTTTAATGGCTTCCTTCCCTCGGTAGTCGCGCAATTGGTCGTTGACGAGTGCGTCGTCGGCAAACGTAGCAAGCAACGACTCGAGATCGGAGCGGTTGGTCGCTTCGACATATGCGGCCACGACAGGCGGAAGCGGTCGAGAGTCAGGCGAATCAGGGGACATTGGCATGAATGAGGACCTTGCAGGCGAAATGCTACGGCGCAGCTAGCGTTGTCTTCTGCCAAGCTTGGCGGAGGATGGGGTGCTTGGCGTGTTTTATCTCGTAAAGAGGTGAAAATCCGCCGGGACCCGGCTGCAGCGTTCCGCGCCCCCCCCGCTTTTACCGCCGATGTTGGGAGGGGTACCGATCATTGTTGGCTCGACCCTGCTGCTAGCGTTCGGCGCGCAGGATCTCAAACCACTTCCTGAAACGAGTCCAATCGCTCACTTTACGGCCAAGGGCCAACTCTCCGCCTGTCACATGCGGCAAGGTCAATCGCCGCCTTCGCCGGGCCGGAGAACCGCGCGACTGCGCCGTAGCCCCCAAAACGCCGATTCCAATGACCGTGAAAACGCGGGCACCTCCGACTAGGGGGATCCCGCTTCCACATATTGCGGCAATATCCGGAACTTTTGGCTGGAAGATTTTGACATTAGCGGCAGCACCACGAAGGAATGAGCACCTCTCGGTTCATTGTTGGCAACCCGACACAATGTCATCACGCCGGTGTGATGGCCCATGGGCCCGGCTCATTGGGTGCATGCCGATGGATATCGGCTGTAGCAAATCACTCATTGCTACTTGCTGCGCCAAGCCCCTTGGCAAGGTCGGCAACGGTGGTCAGCGTCGGATTGATCGCAATTCTCCTTTCGCTCCACCCCTCAGCGCCGACAGGCACGTCAGGCCGGAACCGTTCATAGCGCCGCAAACGCACGCGGTTCGGTTCCTCCGGTGGTAACCATGCGGCCAGCGCCCCCATCGCTTCTCGCATCTCACTCAAACAGTTCGCCGAACGTCCGCATGACGTAGGAGCCGACGCCGCGCGCCGATGCTAGCTTGCCGTTGTCGTCAGCCCGCAGCGTTCCCTCGCCTGCTCGCAGGGCCGGCGCATCGGGTGCGCGCAGTCGGACTACTTGCTGCTGTGGCCTTAACCCACCAGCGCGTTCGCACCGCCCTGCCGCGCCCTGCGCGTCGCCAGCGATACCGAGGCGCCGTGGTGCCTTAGAGCGGGCGCTGGAGCCAGCCACGATGCGCCCCGGCGTCAGCCCGGTATATCCCGTGGGCAGCCAAGCCGCTCGACCTCGATGCTTGCCCAGAGCGCCGGGACCGGGGCGCGGATCATCCGGATGCGGACGGTGGCGGACATAGCTGGCGCCTATGGCGGCCAGCGGCGCCGGCCAACCATGTTGCTAGGGGACGCATTTCCGAAACAGTAAGGGCGGCGCGGCGTTAGGCCGGAACACCGATTGCTCCGATCTCGCGCAGAACCACCGGTTCGCGTACCACGAGCAGGTAGACCAGCGCCGACAGGAGAGAGACGACCGCGGAAAGAATTAGCGCCGGAGCGAAAGAGTGGGCGGATTGAACGATGAACCCGGTCAGCATGGGAGCCAGTGCGCCGCCTAAAAAACCTCCAAAGTTCTGCATCGAACCCAGCGAAGCAACGCCCTTGGATGGTGCCGCAACGACTGCCAGTGCCCAGATTGTTGCCCCAGCCAGATTACCCGCGAACAGCGCCACGGAAATTGCCGCAACTGCGGCGGTGTCCGACGGCGTGAGCGCGGCGAAGATCGTGCAGCCGGCGGCGCCAACCATTCCCAAGATGATGGGGACCTTGCGGCTGTTGATCGGTGAGAGCCCGGCGTGCATTAGACGGTCCGCCGCCCAGCCGCCGAACAGGCTTCCGATGACACCGAAGACATAAGGAATTGCCGCCAGCCAGCCGGTGTGCGGGATGCTGATGTGGCGTTGGATCTCCAGGTAGCCCGGCAGCCAGGCTCCATAAAGCCAGATCATATAACCATTGCCAAAGTTGCCGAAGATCATTCCCCACGTTGTGCGATAGCCGAACAGGGAGCGCCATTCGGCGAAAGTGACCTGTGCGCCGTGCGTCTGGTCCTCGCCTTGCACAAGGTACTGACGTTCCTCGGCAGTCAGCCGGCTGTCGACCGGGTTTCTATAGACTGCCCACCAGAGAACGCCGACGAAAACGCCGACGATGCCGATGAATATGAACATCCAGCGCCAACCGAAGCTGAGCATCAGAAAGGTAAGCAGCGGAGGGGCAATTGCTGGGCCAAGGGTGGATGCCGAGTTGAAGATGCCGGTGGGTGTCCCGCGATCGCGCACGTTGAACCAGCTACGGACTACCTTGGCGCCGAGTGGGAATTGTGGCGCCTCGCCGACGCCGAGCAGCACACGGGTCAGCGCGAACTGCCTCATCGAGGTGACGGCGCCGGCGAAAATCTGTGCCAAGGACCAGACAATGGCGGCGAGGCCCAGCAGCAACCGCGGGCCGATGCGATCAATAGCAAACCCGACCGGAAGCTGCGCGAAACAATACGTCCACAGGAACACCGACAGAAGCACACCCATCTCGGCGATCGACAAATGAAGCTCTTGGCGAATCAGTGGATTCGCGATCGAGAGTGCGATGCGATCGATGTAATTTACTGCACCAGTGAGCAACAACATGCCTACGGCGACGCGTTGGATTGAACGCAGCCGTGGTGTGGCGACAACGGCATTCATGCGCAGGTATCCTCATATGCGATTGGGTCGGTGCTGACCGGTGCAGAAGGCGTCGCGCTGCAGCGATCGGGTTCAGAGGCGATTGTCTTCCTTGCAGCCCTGCTCGGCGTTGTGCAGGCGCCCGGAACGGACTCTGAGCAGATTGGATTGGATCAGCGCGTTCCTCTCGGTCATCAGCGATAGGTTCGGCCCATACCTCGTCGGCTGCCGAAACGCCAGGGCGCCGACCCAAACCCACGACGGAGGCGACTTGCCCCAGCCTGGCGCTCGACGAGCAGGAGTGCCCCGGGGAGAAGCGTAACTCGCCAGAACGCTGAATTGCCTTTTGACAACACAACTACGTCGTCGGTAATCCTGTGCGGCAGATGCGTCCCGTTGGATAGCGGCGCGCCACAAGAGAGCGCCAAGGCTCCGCCTACTGCCGGTCGGAGCAGCGCGGCGAACGGGCGCCTGGCGGCGCGGTGCAACCTCGGATGATAGGTCCAACCGGCGAGTTATTGCTCACATGTCCTCGCCGCAGTTGCGCGGCAAGCGGCTGATTCCTATGAGAAAACGCGAAGCGAGACTGCCGGCTTTCAGGTCGCCACAGGTCCGAGAGTTGAATGTTGCGCCCGCCCGCGGTTCCATAGGTCGACGGCGTCGGTGCGGCAGAGTCCTACAGATGAATCCAGCCTCCTGGTTTGACGCTCGCGGTGACAGCGACCGTGAGGTTTTATAGGAGAATGGCGATCGTCTGGTCCTCAGAATGCGGAGCGATTGCGCCGACGGTGACCGGCGAGCCGTTCTGGCTGTGCTTTCCGCGGCCGAGCACCCGACGCCCGACAGCCTCAATCGCCTGACCCACGAATACGAATTGAGGGACGACCTCGAGGGCGCGTGGGCGGCACGGCCATTGGAACTCGTGCGTGAGCGCGGGCAGACCATGCTGATTCTCGAGGATCCGGGCGGTGACCCGCTCGACCGCCTGATGGGCCCGCCGATGGAGATCGGAAGCTTCCTGCGGTTTGCCGTCGCCCTATCGGCGGCGCTTGGCCGGTTGCATGAACGTGGCCTGATACACAAGGACATCAAGCCCGCCAACGTGCTCGTCAATGCCGACACTGGCCGGATCTGGCTGACCGGATTTGGCATTGCCTCGCGCCGGCCGCGCGAACGCCAGTCGCCGGAGCCGCCTGAGGTCATCGCCGGCACTCTCGCCTATATGGCGCCCGAGCAGACCGGGCGCATGAACCGCTCGATCGATGCCCGTAGCAATCTCTATGCGCTCGGCATCACGTTCTATCAGATGCTCACGGGCGTTTTACCGTTCAGCGCAGGGGACCCGATCGAGTGGGTCCACTGCCACATCGCGAGAAAGCCGGCTCCGCCGGTCGAGCGGTTGCCCTTCATCCCGGTGCCGGTCTCGGCCATCGTGATGAAGCTCCTCGCGAAGCCCGCAGAGGAGCGCTACCAGACGGCCGCCCGCCTCGAGCAAGACCTCCGCCACTGCCTTGAGCAGTGGCAAGCGCATGGCCGCATCGCCCCGTTCCCGATCGGCGAACGCGACATGCCCGATCAGCTCGCGATTCCGGAGAAGCTCTACGGGCGTGAACGCGAGGTCGATGCCCTGCTTGCTGCGTTCGATCGCGTGGTCGGCGGCGGCCCGCCGGAGCTTGTCCTCGTGTCGGGCTACTCGGGTATCGGCAAGTCGTCGGTGGTGAACGAGCTGCATAAAGCGCTGGTCCCACCGCGCGGACTGTTCGCCTCGGGCAAGTTCGACCCGCTGAACCGGGACATCCCCTATTCGACGCTCGCGCAGGCCTTCCAGGCACTTGTGCGGCCGCTGCTAAAGAAGAGCGACACCGAGCTTTCGCGTTGGCGCGACGCGCTGCGCGACGCCCTTGAGCCGAACGGACGCCTGATCGGCGATCTCGTTTCCGACCTCACTCTCATCATTGGTGAACAACCTCCGGTTCCCGAGCTTGATCGGCAGCAGGCACAGGGTCGGTTCCAGTTCGTGATGCGTCGCTTCATCGAAGTTTTTGCGAAGGCCGAGCATCCGTTGGCTGTCTTCCTCGATGATCTGCAATGGCTGGACACAGCGACGCTTGATTTCATCGAGGATGTTCTGATCCGGTCGGATCTCCGGCAGCTCATGCTGATCGGCGCTTATCGCGATAACGAGGTCCACGTCGACCATCCGCTGATGCGCAGGATTGCGGCCATTCGCAAGGCCGGGGGAAAGGTCAGCGAGATCAAGCTCGGACCTCTCGGTGCCGTCCACGTCCAGCAGTTGATTGCGGACACGCTTCGTTCGACGTCCGAGGCCGTCCTGCCGCTGGCGGATGTGGTGCAAGCGAAGACTGGCGGCAATCCGTTTTTCCTGCTGCATTTCCTTCACGCACTCGCCGACGAGGGAGCGCTCGCCTTCGATCATGAGGCACGTCGCTGGTCCTGGGATCTCGCGCGCGTCCAAGCCAAAAGCTACGCCGACAATATCATAGGCCTCCTGGTCGGCAGGCTTGTCCGCCTGCCGGCCAGAACCCAAGAGGCGCTGGGACTGCTCGCCTGTCTGGGTGCCACCGCCGATGTTGCGACGCTCGCGATCGTGGTGGGAACGTCCGAGAACGAGATCGACGCGGTGCTTGGTGAAGCGATCCGCCACGAGCTCGTCGAGCAAGCATCAGGCAGGTATAGGTTTGTTCACGACCGGGTGCAGGAGGCGGCCTATTCCCTGATCCCCGCGGAGCGGCGCTCTGAAGCCCATCTGCGGATCGGTAGGCTCCTTGTCCAGCACACGCCGTCAGAGGCGCGCGAGGAGGCGATTTTTGAGATCGTCGGTCAGCTCAATCGTGGAGCGGCGCAGATTACCGCGCAGGCGGAACGAGAGCAGCTCGCCGAACTCAACTTGATTGCCGGGAGGCGCGCCAAGACTTCGATCGCCTACGATTCTGCCTTGAACTATCTCGTCGCGGGGAGCGCCATGCTGCCGCAGGAGACATGGGATCACCGACGCGATCTCGCCTTTATGCTGGAGCTGAGCCGTGCAGAATGCGAGTTCCTGACCGGCGCGTTCTCGGAAGCGGATGCGCGTCTCGCATTGCTTGCGCGCCGCGCAGCAACGCACGCCGAACGGGTGATCATCGCAGGCATGCGCATCGAGCTGTACATGACGATGGGGCAAGGTTCTCGCGCCGTCGATGTCGGCATCGCGTTCCTCGGTGGCCTGGGCATCGAACTGTCAACGCATCCCACCGACGCCGAAGCGCGGCGTGAATATGAAGATGTTAGCCTGCTCATAGGAAATCGAACCGTCGACGATCTTCTCGACTTGCCCCTGATGACCGACCCGGCGTCCCTGGAAATTCTTGACGTTCTGACCAAGCTCTCACCGGCCGCCCTGTTCGCTGACGCAAACCTTCATTGCATCGTCGGGTGTAAGGCCGTTTGCCTGAGCCTCAAACGGGGCTACGGGGACGGTTCCTGCCCCACGTTTGAGTGGCTTGCGCTCGTCGCAGGTCCTCGCTTCGGTGACTACAAAACCGGGTTCTTGCTGGGCCAAGTTGGCTACGCGCTGGTTGAACAGCGGCAGTTGCAGAGATCTGCAGCCAGAACCTACATGCTCTTTGGGGCACATGTGACTGCTTGGATGAGACACATCAACGCCGGCCGGGATGTGCTGCGTGGCGCTTTCGACGCGGCTGAGAAAAGCGGTGACATCGTTTGCGCCCAGTCCAGCCTCCTAGATCTGACGTCGTTGTTTATTGCGTCGGGCGATCCCCTACCAGACGTGCAGGAGCACTGCGAGCGGAGTCTCGAATATTCGCTGAAGATCCCGTCTGCGCCCCGCATCGACCTTATCATGACACAGCTTGCATTGATAAAAACGTTGCGTGGATTGACGCACCGCTTCGGCTGTTTCGATAGCGATCAGTTCGCTGAGTCGAGGATAGAGCAGAGCTTTCCAAACGCCTCGGACATCGTTGCAGGACGACACCTGAGGGTCGGATGGCCCGCGCGAATGGTGACATGCAGGTATTGGATCCGTAAGCTGCAGGCCCGGTTCTTCGCCGAGGATTATGGAGCAGCGCTCGACGCCCTGTTCAAGGCCCAGCCGCTCCTATGGGCTACGGACTTCATGTTCGGCTCTGCCGAATATCACTTTTATGGCGCATTAACCCAGGCGGCTTGCTACGAATATGCGACCGATGACGAGCGTCGGGAGATATTGGACGCTCTCTCCGTGCATTCTGAACAACTGCGAATCAGAGCGGAGAGCTGCTCAGACAATTTCGAATGCCGTGCCGCGCTGGTCGCCGCCGAAATCGCGCGGATTGATGGTCGCGAACTCGATGCCGAGCGACACTATGAGCTGGCGATCGGGTCGGCCCGCGCTCATGGCTTTGTCCACCAGGAAGCCTTGGCGCACGAACTGGCGGCGCGCTTCTATCTGGCCCGCGGCTTTGAGGATTTCGGTCAGGTTTATCTGCGGAAAGCCCGCCACGGCTATGCGCGATGGGGCGCAGAGGGAAAAGTGCGACAGCTCGATGAGAAGTACTCGCACCTCAGACCCGAAGTGCCGCCCGCCTCTACAAGCACGATCGGCGCGCCAGTTTATCAGCTCGACCTCGCGACCGTGATCAAGGTGGCTCAGGCGGCCTCGAGCGAAATCGTCTTCGAAAGACTGATCGACACGCTCATGCGCACGGCCGTTGAGCAGGCGGGGGCTGAGCGAGGACTGCTGGCTCTCGTTCAGGAGTCCAGCCTCAGAATTGCAGCTGAAGCCACCACTGCGTTCGACACAGTCGTCGTGCATCTCCACAAAGAGCCTACTATCAGGCCTACATTGCCTGAGTCAATACTCCACTATGTGCAACACACGCAGGAGAGCGTTATACTCGATGACGCCATAGCCTCGTCACCGTTTGCAGACGATACGTACGTCCATCAGCGTCAGGTCCGCTCCCTTCTCTGTTTACCGCTGCTCAATCAGGCCAAGTTGATCGGCATTCTCTACCTCGAGAACAACCTGGCCCCCGGCGTCTTCGCGCCGGCCAGAATCGGGGTGCTAAAGCTCCTCGCGTCGCAAGCCGCCATCTCACTCGAGAATACCCGGCTATACCGAGAGTCGGCAGAGCGCGAAGCAAAGATTAGACGTCTGGTCGACGCCAACATCATCGGAATCTTCATCGGGGATTTCGACGGACAGGTCCTCGAGGCGAATGACGAGTTCCTCCGAATATTGGGATATTCCCGCACGGAACTCGCGGCGGGCAATATCAACTGGATGGATTTGACCCCCGCAGAATGGCGTGACCGCGAAGCAAAATGGATCGAAGAGCACAAGCGGACCGGGTTCGAGCGCGATGCATAGGAAGGCGAGCGCGTCCTTGATCTCGCGAGGACGTTGCTACGGTAGAGGATTGCCATGTCGTTCCAGGCGAGACTCTCACTGATGCGCGTTCGGAGGTCACCAACAATGCCCTGCGCCTCGGCGTCGCGGAAACGAACGACTTCTATCGGATCGCTGGATCCCTGCGGGAGAACAGGGTCCTTCCGAGCCTGGGGCAGCTTCAGGGCCGGAGCAAATCGCGAGGGGGGCAAGGTCTGGCTCAGCTGTGCGCTCCCCTGCCGGCGCTTCGCCGCCGCCCTCGCGAACGACGCCGCAGGCTCAGGGCCGATGTGGTCTCACCTTCATCACAGTTGACCTGCACCGCCTACTCCTTCCATTCGCCATGGTGCTCCGACGCCACGCGATCGGTGCGACACTGCCGCGAAGGGCAAGCATTTGCATCCGCGTCCCACACGTGGCTAACAGAAATTTTCAAGGCTGCTGTCAGTTCATCTCGGGACTTAAGCCAACATCGTTTGCCATCCTGTCCGTCCACGACGCCCATGGAGCAAACGTGTGCGCCTAGAGCGAGCGCCCTTGCCAACCGCGCCATTGCCAGAGTCGCGCATGGCGTTCTGCGCCGAACGCAAAAGCGCGCTACTATTCACGCTGCGCACGATGTGGTGGGTCTCTTGGCGGTATCGCTCGACCTGCCGAGGACGGATGCGATGCGGCTTGCTCAGTGGGTTAATCAAGGATGTCCTGCGGGCGGGCATTCCGTATCGGAATAATCGATAGTCCTTTGCCATAGCTAGTCAATACGACTGGTGAGAGCGATGTCCGTGCTACACAAACTCATCGCCGACAGCGCTCAGTAATGCCACAAGTGATCTCCGCCGGCGCCGGCCTAACCGGGAGGGACGTAAGATAGTGACAAGGCTTCCCAATCCCGCGATCGAGGCTTCCGCGAACGTTCCTGCTCATCAAGATCGCTCGATCGACGCGAGCAAGATTGCCTATCAGCTTCCTCAGCCTACGGGGATCATACCCGATACCTTCGTTGCTGCGGCGCTCAATCTCGATGGAGATGAGACGTTGTGGGTCCCGCAATCTCCGGGCGTCACGTTCAGACCCCTCATCCTGAACGTCAGCCAGGGCTATTACATCAATATTCTCCGCGTTCGCGCTTCGGGAGTGCTCTCGCGACATCGTCACAGTGGCCCGGTCCATGCGCTAACCTTGCGCGGCCAATGGCGTTATCTTGAGCACGACTGGGTAGCATCCTCTGGGGATTACGCGTTCGAGCCGGCTGGCGAGACGCACACGCTCGTCGTTCCTGACGACGTCGACGAGATGGTAACGATGTTTCACGTCACCGGCGGCTATACGTATGTAGACCCCTATGGCCTGGCGCTCGGATATGAGGACGTGTTTACGAAGCTCGAGAAGGCAAGCCGTTACTATGAGTCCCTCGGGCTCGGGCCGGATCACGTGCGACGGTTCATGCGATGAAGCGCGCCGCAATCGAGGTGGACGGCCGATCGGCCAGCTACTTGACCGCGGGCAATGGCGGCCCACTCGTGCTCCTGCTTCACGGCACCTACTGGAGCCGAGTGTGGCAGCCGGTGCTTGACGAACTCGCTGCTGCCGGGTTGCACCCGGTAGCAGTTGATTTTCCGGGCCTTGGGCGTTCGGCGGGCGAGCTTACGCTGGCCGACGCGGCGGTTCCGGCGCTGGCAGCCTGGGCGGAGCGCTTTCTACGCGCATTTGGCGCCGAGGGCCGAGTGGCGGTCGCCGGTCACGATATTGGTGGGGCGATCGCGCAGCACTTGCTTGTAAAGGGCACGATCGAGGTCGACCGGTTGGCGCTCGTAAACTCAGTCATGTACGATTCTTGGCCGGTACCGGGAGTGGCTCGTTATCGGGATCCCGAGGTGGCTCGGACGACGTCGGTCAAGGAATTGCTGGCGGCGCGCCGGCAGTCTGTAACAACGGCGGTAGCTCGTCCGATAACCGATGCGGAGATCGCGGAATATCTCGATCCATGGAGCGAACCGCGTGTCGCCCGCTCGTGGCTTGCACTCGCCGGAGCAGCCGACAGCAGACACACACTCAACTTGTTGCCCGGCATGCGTGCCTCCTCCACGCCCAAGCTGCTGGTGTGGGGTGAGGCTGATCCGTTCCAATTGATTGAGTATGCGGAGCGATTCGCTGCCGAGATGCCCCAGACCGCGCTAATCCGTATCCGCGGCGCCGGTCACATACCGATGGAGAAAGAACCTGAGGCTGTTGCGCGGGCGCTCGGCGATTTCTTCAGCGGCCACTGAGCCTGTCATTGCTCACTGGAGTGTGCCTGATGAAAATGGCGATCCTGGATGACTATCAGAACGTCGCCCTACGGCTGGCCGACTGCTCAGCCGTAACACGGCGCGCGGAAGTCTCGGTGTTCATTGGCCAAGTTGCCGATCCCGCCGCGCGAACCTTTCGCCTTCGAAACGCGTGTCCGGCAGCACCTTATTGGTCGTATCGCTCATCTTAGCGGACAGGCACGTCGAGAGGTCTGTTACAGCCATCGATCAGCAGAGGAGAACTCCATGGAAACGCCTCAGGCTGCTTACTTTGCCTTGTATCGCCATCTGAAACTGTCGCGCGATGACAGAGGTGTGCTGGTTGCCGAGTTTCATAGCGACGGCGGACCGTTCATCATGAACGCGCAAGCGCACACCGAATTTGTCGACGCATTTCATCGGATCGGCCAAGACCGGGCAAACAAGATCATCATCATTACGGGCGCGGGTGGGAATTTCATCGGAGACGTAGAATGGTCATCGTTTGGAGACGTCGCCGATCCCGGCGTCTGGAGTAGAATCCACGACGAAGGTCTCCAGACTTTGGAGAACATTGCGAACATCCGCGTTCCGGTGATCGCAGCCGTCGAGGGACGCGCCCATATCCACTCGGACTACGCCCTCCTCGCAAGCGTCATCGTGGCTGCTGAAGATGCCACATTCCAGGACGTCGGCCACTTTGCGGTGGGCGTCGCGCCGGGTGACGGGATCTTCACAACATGGAGTTATCGGGCTGGTCCAGGCCGGGCCGAGGCATTCCTGCTCAATCCACAGCCGCTGCCTGCTCGTACCGCCTACGACTGGGGAGTCGTGGCAGAGGTCGTACCGCACGGCAAAGCAACAGCACGCGCACAGGAACTGGCCGATTTGTACCTGAAGGCTCCGGAAGTGACGCGCCGGAATACGCGCATTCACTTCATTCAGCCGTTGAAAGAGCGCATCGTGCGGGAAGTCGGCTACGGGCTGTCCCTCGAAGGAGCATCATCCGCCGACCTCGTGAAATCAAAGCAATCGAAGCGATAGTCTCTCGCTCGCGAAAATCAACGTGAAGGCGGATGGGCAAGCCACGATAGATATAGTCCGGGCCGGCAGCTGGGCTGGACGCTACCAACCAACCCTCCGCCGGTATCGCCCAGCCTCAGTGGTACGACGAGCCCATCCGCCCTCCGCATTCGCCGACGCTGGCCCCCTCATCCGCGCGCACTGGTCGGAGATCCTGCGCGTCGCCGGCTCCATCCGCACCCGGACGGTGACGGCCATCCGCGACAGAACGGGGTCGCCGCCGCGCTGCCTGAACTGGCACGGCTGGAACGCACCCTGTTCACTCTCGACTGGATCAGCGACCCGGGGCTGCGCCGCTCGATTGGGCAGGACTTGAACAAGGGCGAAGCCCGGAGCAGCCTGGCACGGGCGGTGTTCATCCACCGCCTGGGCGAGATCCGCGACCGCACATACGAGGATCAAGAGCAGCCGGGATCGCCAGGTTTCCACCTACCGTATGCGCGGGCGACGTGCGCTTAGCAGTAGCCGACTGCGACGGCCCGGCAGGCGTTTTGCCAACGGCGTGACCAGTCGGCCGACTGCGACATACGCCTCGATGAAACCGATCCGTCCCTGGTGTCACGCTGCACGCAATTGCGCGACTCGCCGCGAATATCAAATGGCGCTGCATGAAAGTGCTGTGGAACGCGAGATACCGCCGGGACGGGGCGTGCTTGGCTGCGTCAGCTGCGCAAGGCGGCAATCGCTACGGTTTCGCATGGGCGAATTGTACCCCCTGCCCTGTCCCGGCGGCGGCCTAGCCCTTTAGCGACGCTGCGATCAGTGCCTATATACGGTCAGAACGAGGAGTTCCCCCGATGCGGCCCCTTATCTCCACGCTTCGTCCGGTTACCGCCGTCGTGGCGGTTGCCGCTTTTATTGCTGCCTTTGTCGTTTTCTCAACGCAACCTGCGCGAGCTCAATGGCATGGCGGCGGAGGTGGTTGGCACGGTGGCGGAAGCTGGCACGGTGGCGGGAGCTGGCGCGGTGGCGGAACCTGGCATGGGGGCGGATGGGGATGGCACGGTGGCCATTGGAGCTGCTGCTGGCGCGGTGGTGTGTTCATCGGCGTCCCCCCGATCTATGTCGCGCCACCAGTCTTCGTTGCGCCTCCGCCCGTCTACTATCCGCCTCCGTACTACTACGCGCCGCCGTATGGATATCCCGCCTACTGAGCAGCTTGGGCCGCTCGCCGGACATGCCATTGTGCCGACCAAACCATCGCCCGGTCCCGTCCAAATCACGAGAACTAAACGAACGAACCTATGCCAGGTAGTGCGTGACGACCCATCCCTTTCCGCGCCATCGGTCTAGAGCGCTTTCGTATCGGGTTGAATCGGCGATTCCGGCACGGACTCGAAGGGTGATTCAACCTGCTGGCTGGGAGGAAGCCAGTACGGATGCCTCGAGCCTATTCGGACAATCTGCGTGAACGCGTGGCGACGGCCGTCGCGGCAGGAATGAGATGCCGGACGGCAGCCCAGATGTTCCAGGTAAGCGTCTCAAGTGCGGTGAAATGGTCGCAACGGCATCGCGGCACCGGGAGTGCCTGCAGCCAAACCGATGGGAGGCGTGCGCTGCGCGGTGCTCGCGGGCCAGCGCAGCTGGTTGCTCGATCGGATCAGACAGAAGCCAGATCTGACCCTGCATGCGTTGCGGGCCGAACTCGCCGAGCGCGGCACGATCGTCAGCGTCCGCGCGGTCTGGAAAGTGTTTACCTCGGTGGGCATCCGCTTCAAAAAAAGCCTGTTGCCCGCCGAGCAGCTGCCAACACGCATCGCTCAGCCGCGTGAACGATGGCAGAGCCTGCAGCGCCATCTTGGTCCGAGCCGGCCGGTGTTGTTCGACGAGAGTTGGGCCAAGACCAACCTGGTGGCTCTGCACGGCCGTGCCCCGCGCGGGCAGCGGCTGCACGAGTAGGTGCCATACCGCCACCGGTAGACCAAGACCTTTCTCGTTGCCCTGCGATCGGACCGCATCGATGCGCCGTGCGTCCCCAACCGGCCCGTGAGCGGCAGAAATTTTCTGGCTTGCGTCCGACAGTTCCTGGTACCGAGCCTGCAGAGGGAAGACATCGTCGTGCTGGACAGTCTAGGCTCGCACAAGGGTCTGGCCGTGCGCCAGGCAATCCGCGGGGCCGGCGTCAAGTCGTTCTTGATGTCAGCCTACAGTCCTGACATGAACTCGATCGAGCAGGTGTTGGCCAAGCTCAAAACCCTGCTCCGCAAGGCAGCCGAGCGAACCACCGGCGCGGTGTGTGAACGCATCGGCGAGCTTCTCGACCGGTTCAGCTCAGAGGAACGTGCCAACTACCTGCGCACTGCTCGGTAGGGTGCAATCTAATCCGAATCGGCTCTAGGCCGGTAGGCAACTCGCGACGACACCGTGCCTACATCACAACCCGCGCGAATAGTCCCCAGAGCAGGGCGTAAAGCAGCCCGCCGACAAGAAATCCTACCAGGGTGCCGTTCACCCGCACGTATTGCAGATCGCTGCCGACGCGCAATTCTAGCCGCTCCGTGATCGTGTCCGTGTCCCATCCGGCAACAACGGACGCGATGAAATCCGCCAGCCGCGCCTGGGCCGTCGGCAGCAGCGATTCCACCACGCCCTCGGTCACATGCTGCATCCGCACCCGCGCGTCGGGATCGGCTTCGAGCATCCCGCCCAGATTGGCCAGCGCTCCCTCCAGCCACGTCACAGTGCGGCCATTCGGCCGTGCCGCGTCCGCTTCCAGCGCCAGGCGCATGCGGGCCCATACGTCCCACATCCAGGCCTGCACTGTCTCGTGCGCCACCACGCGGCGAACCGCCGCGCCGACTTCCGCCGCTCGCGCCGGTTCCTCTTCCATCCGCGTTACCTCGCGGCGGACCCATTCGTCGAACGCGGCGCGCAGCTCCGAGCCGTCAGGGCTGACCTTGTCGAGCTCCGCAGTTAGTGTTGCCAACACGCGCCGCGCGATTGACGCGCCGAGCGCCCATCCCACTAGACGTCCACCCTGCTCGCGCACACGGTCCTCGATGACTGCGCGCAGCGCTTCCTCCTTGCTGGTGAGCAACAACTTCATTTCGGCCAGGATGAAGCTGAACACCTCCTGGTGCCGCCCGCCTTCGACCAGGCCAGCCAGAGCGCGTGCCACAACGCGGCCGGCGCCAGGGCCGCCGACCATGCGTGGCACCAAGCGCGCGAGCAGACGACGGGCGCGACCATCTTCTATTGTCGCCAACAGATTGGGCAACATGGCCGCCAGCGCTTCGGCCGCGGGGCGCGCCGCGATCGGATCGGCGAGGAAACGATGGACAATGCCGGGCAGGTCCAGCCGTCGCAGTACGGCGGCCACCTCGTCGCCGGTGAACACATGCGTGGCGACGAAGCGGCCGAGCGCGCGAGCCAGCCGCTCCTTGTGGGTCGGGATGATCGCGGTGTGCGGGATCGGGATGCCGAGCGGATGGCGGAATAAGGCGGTGACCGCGAACCAGTCGGCGATGCCGCCGATAAAGCCGGCCCTGGCGGCAGCCTGCAGCAAATCGACCCACCAGGACTCGGGCAGCGCATAGGTGCCCAGCGTCAGCGCGCCCATTAGAACGAGTAGCGCGGTGGCGACCGCGCGGTGACGGCGGAGAGAGAGGCGGGCGGCGGCATCGGGATCGGTCATGCGGAGGCTTATGCCGCCCTGCGCGGCCTAGCGGGAGGGCCCGCCACGGGACGCGTCGCCGCGGTCGCGCTATCCTGCGCCTGACAGGGGAGGTCGCCATGCCGGACGACGCCGCGCCATACGCCACCGAGCTGCACTTCTTGACGATCGCCGAGGCCGCGACGCTGATCGAACGCCGCGCGCTGTCGCCGGTGGAACTGACCCGTGCATTCCTGGACCGCATCGCTGCGATCGATCCACAGGTCAACGCCTATCTGCTAGTGACCGCCGACGCCGCGCTGGACCGGGCGCACGCCGCTGAAGCCGAGATCATGGCTGGCAATTACCGCGGGGCAATGCATGGCATTCCGTTCGCGCTGAAAGACATTTATTGCACCGCCGGCATCCGCACGACGAGCCACTCGCGCACGCGCGCCAACTACGTGCCGGGTTTTGATGCCACGGCAGTCGCAAAGCTGCGCCAGGCTGGCGCGGTGCCGTTGGGCAAGCTGTCCACGCATGAATTTGCGCACGGGGGCCCGTCGTTCGACTTGCCCTGGCCACCGGCGCGAAATCCGTGGAACCGCGAGCACTTCACTGGCGGCTCATCGAGCGGATCCGGCGCCGGGGTAGCAGCGGGGCTGATGATGGGTGCGCTGGGTTCCGATACCGGGGGCTCCATCCGCAATCCCGCAGCGCTGTGTGGCGTCGTCGGACTGAAGCCGACCTATGGCCTGGTCAGCCGTTTCGGCGTCTATACGAACTCATTCAGCTACGACCACGTCGGCCCGATGACGTGGAGTCTAGAAGACTGCGCGATCATGCTGCAGGCGATCGCTGGGCATGATCCGCGTGATCCGGCCAGCGCGGCGAAGCCCCAGCCGGATTACCGTGCGGCGCTGACCGGGGACATTCGCGGCTTGCGCATCGGCGTGCTCCGGCATCTCTACGAGGATGACGCGCCGGTTCCACCTGTGGCGAAGACTGCGCTGGAGGTGGCATTGGGGGTTTTGCGTGACCTCGGCGCCGTGCTGGAGGACGCAGCCATGCGCCCGGCACAAGTCTATCACGACGTGAAGATCACCGGTGCCGAGACTGAACTTTACGCCGTGCACGAACCCGCGTTGCGGACGCAGCTGGCCGATTTCGGCGAGGATTTCCTCGGCCGCACGCTGGGCGCGCTGCTGATCAGCGGTGCCGATTACGTGCAGGCATCGCGCTGGCGCCGTGTCTTGATCGCCGAGATGGCACCGTTGTACGCAAAATACGATGTACTAGTGACCGCATCCCCCGGGCCGGCCCCGCGGCTGGATGCGTGGCGTACCATCAGCTTCTGGCAGCGACCGTCACTGACGACGCCGTTCAATGTCACCGGCGGTCCCGCGCTGGCGCAGTGTATCGGCTTCACGCAGGACGGGCTGCCGCTGTCAATGCAGATCGTTGGCAGGCCGTTCGATGATGCGACGGTGCTACGTGTCGGGCACGCCTACGAAGCGGCGACGTCATGGCGCACGCGCCGGCCGACGCTTGACCCGAATGGCGCATCACTTCCGCTGCCGCCTGTGCCGGAGCCGGCGGTGCCAGACATCAGCGCGGCGCGGCGCGACGAAATCGCTGCGCTCTGTTGCCGGGCCGGACTAACGACGAACGAGCGACATTTCACTCAGCTTTGCGCCACCGCACCCTATGTCGAGGCAATGGTCGGGCGCCTGCGCCGCGATCCCCAATTCTGCGAAGAGCCATCCAGCATCGTCAGTTTTGCCTGAAGGGAGAACGTCATGCCCGCCATTACCCGCCTCATGCTGAAGGGACAACCGGAGCCTGTTAGCCACTATTGCCACGTCGTTCGCGCCGGCAACAACATCTGGGTGTCCGGAACAGTCGGCATGGCGGCCGATGGTTCCGCTCCCGAGGACGTGGTGGAGCAATTCGATCTGGCTCTGCGCAATCTCGACGCATGCCTGAAGGCAGCAGGCGGTGGGGCGGAGCATGTGGTGAAGGTTACTGTCTTTCTCACCAATATTGATGACCGGACGCGGATCAATCCCGCACGGCAGCGTTACTTCGGCGAACATCGTCCGGCATCGACGCTGGTTGAAGTCTCCAAGCTCGTTCTCCCGAACCTCAAGGTGGAGATCGAAGCACAGGCCGTGCTCCCGTAACAAAGGAACAGTGTAATGGTGGGTTTTTCCGACACGGCCTGGCAACAGACCAGTCGACTGCGCGCGTCGATCGATGCCTTGCCGTTCAACACGGAACTCACGGCTGGAACTCTCGGTGTCGAACGCTTCCGCGGCTATATCGTGCAGGACGCTCTGTATCTCGGGCAGTATTCTCGTGTCCTCGCAATCGCAGCCGCACGCGGTCCTGATGCGGCGACGCTGCACGCTTTTGCCTCCTCGGCGCTGGAGGCGGTCGCAGTAGAACAAGCGTTGCACGAGCAATATCTGACGAGGTTCGGGGTCGATCCCACGTGGCTCGCCACCACCGAGCCATCGCCCGACTGCCTCAGCTACACCAGCTTTCTGCTCGCCACCGCCTATCACGACACCTGGGAAGTGACGACCGCCGCCCTGTTGCCCTGCTTCTGGATCTATTGGGACGTTGGCAGCCGGATCGCGAAGCAAGCCGACGCCGCCAATCCTTATCGCGCGTGGATCGACACCTACGCCGATGAAGCGTTCGGTCACGCCGTGCGCACGGTCATCGGTATCACCGACCGTGCGGCAGCGGCCACGACCGATGCGGTGCGCCTTCGAATGCTGAGCGCATTCACCCGCTCCAGCCAATACGAATGGTTGTTCTGGGATGGCGCGTATCAGCAACGCCGCTGGCCGGCTTTATAGCGCCACAGCCGCCCGAGTGTTTCGCCTTAACCTATATCAACGTCCCTGTCGGTTCAGCGCCATAAGCATGAACCCGCCCGATCCCCGCGAACATGCTGTCCATCAAGCTTCCGGCGGCAAACTGCGGCCCTGACACCGATGCATTGACCTAGGTTGACCGTTCGGGCTTGCCAGGGGCCCGGCGGCTCGGCACGTTCGCCGTGCCGGTCAGAGGAGGTGCCAATGTCCGATCCGCTTCGCAGCCAGTTGTGCAACGCCGTAGATGGTTCAGTGCTGATGGCACACCTGCGCGAATTCGCCCGCTGGATAAAGTTGTCAGGCACGCCTGATGAATTGCAAAGCCTCCGTTATGTGCAGGAACGGATGAGCGAGTACGGCTATCGAACCACCCGCATCATGCACGATGCTTATATCAGCCTGCCCGGCGCATCACGCGTGGATGTGGACAATCAGAGCCTGGCCAGCATCACCCATTCCTTCTCGCGGAGCTCTCCCCCAGCCGGCGTGAGCGGGCGGTTGGTGTATGTCGGCGATGCCGAGGAAGCAGACTTTGCCGGTCGTGACGTGCGCGGCGCGATTGTGTTGACCGAGGGCATCGCCAGTCCTGGCCAGGCCGCGCGTGCCTCGCGTGCCGGTGCGGTCGGCCAGATCCCGATCAGCCCGCATGAACATCGGCATGAGATGTGCGTTTCGCCGGTCTGGGGCAGCCCCTCGGCTGAGACCGCCGCGCAACTGCCGACAACGGTTGTGTGTACCCTATCCAATGCAGACGGCAGCATGTTGCGCGAACAGCTCGCCCGCGGCGATCGACCGCGAGTCACGCTTCATGCGGAAGTCGACAGTGGCTGGCGACAGACCCCGATCTTGGTCGCGGAGATTGATGGGCCCGTTGCCACTGGGCCATTCATTTTATTCTCGGGCCATCACGACACTTGGTACTACGGCGTCATGGACAACGGCGCCGCGAACGCGACGATGCTGGAGGCAGCACGTCAAATCGCGTCCCAGCGAGAAAAGCTGCGGCGCGGACTACGGCTTTGCTTCTGGTCTGGACATTCTCACGGGCGCTATTCCGGCTCTACGTGGTACGCAGACCAGCACTGGGAAGAGCTGGAGCGCCGCTGTGCGGTGCATGTCAACGTCGACTCCACTGGCGGCATCGGAGCGGTGGTATTGAAGAATGCCGCCGCAGCGCCGGAACTGCTTGCATTGGCGGGCGAAGCAATCGGCGATCAGACAGGCTCGGAGTACGCTGGGAAGCGGATGTCGCGATCGTCCGACCAGTCCTTCTGGGGCATCGGCATCCCGGCGATGTTCGGTGCACTGAGCGAGCAACCGCCGACGCCGGTGAAGATGCGGAATGCACTGGGCTGGTGGTGGCACACACCACACGACACACTGGACAAAATCGATGAAGCAAATCTTGTGCGCGATACCAAGGTTTTCGTGCACACGCTGTGGCGGCTGCTGACTGACGCGGCCCTGCCGTTGGATTTCCGCACGCACGCGACGATGTTGCTGGACGAGTTAGGAGAGATCGAGGCGGCGTTGAACGGACGCTTTCCGATCGATGACCTGAAGGTCGCAGCAAAAGCACTTTACACGAAGGCCGCGCCCGGCGCGCATGCGGATGCCGCGCTGATGCGGGCGTCGCGGGCGCTGGCCCCGGTCTATTACACCAGCGGCGATCGCTTCGCACATGATCCTGCCCTGCCACTACCGGCGTGGCCGGTGCTGCAGCCGCTGCGCGATCTGGCCAAGGCCGATCCCGGCTCGAATACAGCATATGAACTGGCGGTCAGCGCGACGCGCGGACGGAATCGCATGCTGCATGCGCTGCGCGACGCGGTGCGGGCGCTGAGCTGAGGTGACATGAAGAAGCCCAACCCGCCTACGTGGGCGCGGTTTTTACCGCGGCCATCAGCAAAAACGGCGGTCGTCGCCCTTCGTCGGACCACTCCGGATACTGCTCCAGCAGCGCGGTCTCGGCCTCGGGCTCTTCCAACCTTACCAGGCAAAGTCCGGCGTCGAGCAGCCCGTTCACATAGGCCGCGATCGTGCGGTGATACTTCATCACATCACCGACAAACCAGTTCGTCCGCCGCTCTCCCTCATCCCGATAACGATCCACCGGCCAGTGCAGCCGCTCGCCTTTCGCGTCGTAGTACCAATCGGCCGAGCCGTGTGCGGTGAAGATGGGATGCTCGACGGAAAAGGCGAAGCGACCGCCACCCACCAGAGAAGACGTCACTTTGCGGACCAGCGATGCATAGTCCGCGATATAGTGCAGTGCCAGCGATGACACGACGAGGTCGAACGCGTCTGGTTCCGGCGCATAATCCTCCAGCGCCGCACGCACATATAGGATGCCGTCGTCATGCGTTGCCGCGCGCGCCGCGGCCAGCATGCGCTCCGACAGATCGACGCCAATCACCTGCCTGGCCCTGCGCGCCCTTGCCTCGCGTGCGAAATAGCCAAGTCCACAGCCCAGATCCAGAATCCGCAATCCCTCCAACGACGGCGGCAGTAGGCGCTGAAATGCTGGCCATTCATACGCTGCGCGCAGCCCCGACACTGATCGAGGCAACCGGCTATATCCTTCGAAGAACTTCGGATCGTCGTAGATGTTCTGCGGAGACATGGCATGCTCTTCCTGCCCGGACGGCCCACTTATACTTCGTCGCTGCGCAGCGCGAACCCCCTGGCAGAACCCTTCATCTCGGTTCGCATGGCGGTATTGCGAACCGAAGCGCATTTAAATTTTCGCCGGACACCTCGCTTTACGCGACGGACAACCCGTTCCTGAAACGCCAGGGCTACCGCGTCGCACGCGGTTGTGCAGACTGCCGTGTCGCCGCGCGGCGGTTGTGGAACTCCACGCCATGAGCAGCGTTCCGTTGCTGTTTGCTGGCGATCCACACCGCAATTTCGCGCCGATCCTGCGTGCGTGCGCCGCGTCGCCGCCCGGCACCCTGGTCTTGCTCGGCGACTGCGAATGCGACGCACCGCTGCCGGAGCTCTTGTCGCCGGCGATCGCGGCAGGCTGGCTCGTATACTGGATACTAGGCAACCGCGACACGGACACCGTGCGTTCATTCGACAATCTCGTGCATGCACATCCGCAAGGCGACATCGGTGGCTGCGTCGTCGAGACCGCTGGGCTGCGCCTTGCTGGTCTGCCTGGCGTGTTCAAGCCCCGAGTCTGGCACCCGACGGAGTGCGAGCCGCCGCAGTTCCGCACCCGCAGCGAATTCCTCGCCGCCCTGCCGCCATCCGAACACTGGCGCGGCGGCCTGCCGCTCTGGCATCGTGATACGATCTTTCCCGACGATTTCGACCGCCTGCGAATGAACCGCTTCGACGTACTGGTAACGCACGAAGCGCCGTCATCGCACCGGCACGGCTTCGCGGATATCGATGCTCTGGCGCACACCTGTGGCGCGCAACTGATCGTGCACGGCCATCATCACCAATCTTATGAGGCGACATTGCCGAATGGAATCCGCGTGCGCGGCCTCGGCCTGGCGGAACCATGGCTCGCCGTGCCTTTCAACAGCAGCGGAACGTGATAACCGCGCTGGCACGCCGTCTCTCTCACGTACAATCTTTGCCGGCCCATGCTTCGAATAACTAACGGGAGGGGGAACAGCAGGCTATCTCCACGGTGTCTCCGGGCCGTATCTGCCGAATATTAGAAACGCTGCGCCAGTCAGGTTTTCTACAGATACCTAAGCCGATCGATGTCGGCCCGCTCGCGGAGTCGTGGATGAGATCCTGCACCTGCGCCGAGCGGCATAATCAGCGCGTGCGCACGGCGCCCCCACCTGATCCGGCGCGACCACCGTCGATTACCACATGCGTGCCGGTTACGTGACCCGACAAATCAGAGCACAAATACAGCACGGTGTTCGCGATTTCCTCCGGCAGCGCGTAACGCCCATCAGGCACGCTGGCACTCATCATCGCATGCGCCGATTCCGGATCATTGGGGTTGCGCTGTGCTTCCAACGAACGCATCATCCGCGTCTCCACCGGGCCCGGACAAATCGCGTTCACCCGCACTCCCTGCGGCGCGACGTCGGATGACGCGACTTTGGTCAGCCCAATCACGCCGTGCTTGGACGCTACATAAGCAGCCATGCCAGGCCCGCCGAACAGCCCCGCGACAGACGCCGTATTGACGATCGTTCCCGACTCCTGGCGCAGCATCACCGGCAGAACGTGCCGCATGCCCAGGAACACGCCTTTCAGGTTCACCGCAATCACCGCGTCGAACACCGCCTCGTCGTATTCCTGTGTCGGTGCAACGCGCCCTTCGATGCCGGCATTGTTGAAGAAGCAGTCGATGCGGCCGAATGTGGCAAGTGTCTCACGCACGTAGTGTTGCACATCGGCTGATTTCGTCACATCAGCCGGAACGAAACATGCGTCGCCACCGCGCTGGGTGACGATATCGGCGCTCGCCTGACCATCGGCGGGATTGCTGTCCACGACAACGACCTTCGCGCCATGCTCAGCGAATGCGAGTGCGGTCGCCCGGCCGATTCCTCCCCCGCCGCCGGTAATCACCGCTACCTTGCCGCTAAAATCCATGCCCTCTCTCCTTCGCGTCAGTTGCGCTCGTCCGGTTCGACGAAGGCGACCAGCACCTGCCCTTCCTGCACTGTTTCGCCAACAGCACAGGAGAGCCGCTCCACTACAGCATCTGCCGCCGCCGCCAGGCGGAACACGGTCTTCATTGCCTCCAGCACCACGAGCACCTGGCCGCGTGCAACGTGCGCGCCTGCTTCAGTTAGAACCTGCGTCACTTGCCCGGGCAGCGGCGCGACCAAGCGGCCAGCGGTTTCACCCTCGGTCTCCGCGTGCGCGACGGGATCTGGCAGCAGGAAGCGGAATGTCTCGCCATTCCAGCGCACCGATACGGTCACGCCGTCCCGCGTGACCAGAGCATGCTGGTGCACGCCGTCCAGCGTCATGCGAAGCCGGCCATCCTGATCGCGCAGTCCGGTCGCGCGCGAGCTTCGCTCGCCGGTCGTTAGTCTCCAGGCATTTGCCTCGCGTTGTATCCGGACCGGGAATACAGTGTCGGCAGCAGAGAATTCCAGCAGTCGTTCCGGCACCGCGTTCAGCCACCAGTGGTCGTGCCCATGCCACGGCGACCAGGGATCGGCGCCTGCCGCGGCGAGTGCGGCGGCGGCGTCAGCTTCGTCCACCAGCACACCAAGCGCCGCCGCTGCCAGCACGTCATGTGGTGGCGCTCCCTGCCCTGCCAGCAGCGTGTCGGCATGGCGCGCAATGAATCCCGTGTCGATCCCACCGGCTGCGAACGCCCGATGACTGGCAACGCGATGCAGCAGGTCGAGATTGTTCGCGACGCCAACCACCTCACACGTCACCAAGTAGCGTTGCAGCAACGCCAGCGCCGCGTCGCGTGTCGGGGCATGCACAATCAGCTTGGCAAGCATCGCGTCATAGTGCACGGACACTGTGTCGCCTGTGATGAAGCCGGTATCGACGCGGACTCCGGGCGTCGCTTCGGGCAATCGGAGCTGCACCAATCGGCCTGTCGAAGGAGCGAAATCGCGCGCAGGATCTTCAGCGTAGATGCGCCCTTCGAACGCATGGCCATTGAGCGTTACGTCCTTCTGGGTCACCGGCAATTGCTCGCCCGCCGCGACGCGCAACTGCCACTCGACGAGGTCGAACCCAGTGATCATTTCGGTCACTGGGTGTTCCACCTGCAGCCGCGTATTCATTTCCAGGAAGAAAAATCCGTCAGGGTCGACGACGAACTCTACAGTTCCCGCACCGACATAGCCAACCGCGCGGGCTGCGGCGACGGCCGCCTCACCCATTGCTACGCGGCGGTGCGGGTCGATCCCCGGGGCGGGAGCTTCCTCAATGATTTTCTGGTGCCGGCGCTGCGACGAGCAATCGCGCTCGAACAAATGCAAGGCATTGCCTTGGGAATCGGCGAAAATCTGTACTTCGATGTGACGCGGACGCTCTAGGAAGCGCTCGATCAGTACCCGATCGTCGCCGAAAGCCGAGACCGCTTCCTGACGCGCTGCTTCGAGTGCTGACGAAAATTCGCCTGCGTCGTTCACCACGCGCATGCCGCGCCCACCGCCGCCGGCGACCGCTTTGATCGCGATGGGGAAGCCGATACGCACCGCTTCGCCGGCGAGGAATTCGCCCCCTTGCCTATCGCCATGATAGCCGGGCAGCACCGGCACGCCCGATCGTTCCATCAGCGCCTTGGCGAGGGATTTGGTTCCCATGGCGCGCATCGCGGTCGGGGGTGGGCCGACGAAGATAATGCCGGCGTCGGCGCAGGCTTCGGCGAACACCGGATTTTCCGAGAGGAAGCCGTAGCCCGGGTGTATCGCGTCGGCCCCGGCCGCCGTTGCCGCTTCGATGATGCGCGGGATGTTGAGATAGCTGTCGCGCGCTGACGCAGGACCGATCGGAAAGGCACGGTCGGCAGTACGCACGTGCAGCGCGTTAGCGTCAGCTTCCGAGAACACCGCGACGCCTTCGATCCCCATACGTCGCGCAGTCCGAACGATTCGGCAGGCGATCTCCCCGCGATTCGCTATCAGGAGAGTGCGGATCATGTGCGTTGCTGTGAATGAGAGGCACGCCATGCCGAAGTTCCGCTCAGCCGGAGATTGCTTTGTCGCCGTGCTCCGCGCGATGACATGGTCACATCCGAAACACGCCGAAACGTGTCTCCTCCACTGGCGCATTCAATGCCGCGGACAATGACAATCCAAGGACGCGGCGCGTATCAAGCGGATCAATGATCCCGTCATCCCACAGGCGCGCCGTGGCATAGTACGGGTGCCCTTGCGACTCGTATTGCGCGCGAATCGGCGCCTTGAATTTTTCTTCTGCCTCCGCTGACCAGGCCTCCGCCCCGCGCCGCACTGTCGCCAGGACGCCCGCGGCTTGCTCGCCTCCCATGACCGAGATACGTGCATTCGGCCACATCCAGAGGAATCGCGGATCATAAGCACGTCCGCACATGCCGTAGTTGCCTGCGCCATAGCTGCCACCGATGATGACGGTGATGCGCGGGACGGCGGCAGTGGACACCGCGGTGACCAGTTTCGCGCCGTCCTTCGCAATGCCGCCGGCTTCATATTTGCGACCCACCATGAAGCCGGTGATGTTTTGTAGGAACACCAGGGGGATTCCTCGCTGGCTGCACAATTCAATGAAATGCGCGCCCTTCAGTGACGATTCCGAGAAAAGGATGCCGTTGTTGGCGAGAATGCCAACCGGATAGCCATGAATATGCGCGAAACCGCAGATCAGTGTCGTGCCGTACAACCGCTTGAATTCATCGAACTCGCTGTCATCCACGATGCGCGCAATCACCTCATGGACGTCGTACGGTGCGCGGAGGTCCGCCGGGACGACACCATAAAGTTCCGCCGGATCGAAGCGCGGAGGTTGGGGCGCACGCAGCGTTACGCCAGGCCGCTTCAGGTGGTTCAATCCGGCGATGATGCGTCGGCACAGCGCCAGCGCGTGGCGGTCGTCATGCGCGTAGTGGTCCACCACGCCTGATGTCCGCGCGTGCACGTCGGCGCCGCCGAGCTCCTCGGCCGTTACCACTTCCCCTGTGGCTGCCTGCACGAGCGGTGGGCCGCCGAGGAAGATCGTGCCCTGCTTGCGCACAATGATGCTTTCGTCGCTCATCGCCGGCACATAGGCCCCGCCGGCAGTGCATGAGCCCATGACGACTGCGATCTGCGGAATGCCTGCGGCAGACAAGTTCGCCTGGTTGAAGAAAATGCGGCCGAAGTGCTCGCGGTCTGGAAAGATCTCATCCTGCAAGGGAAGGAACGCACCGCCGGAATCCACCAGGTAGATGCAAGGAAGATGGTTGGTACGTGCAATCTCTTGAGCGCGTAGATGCTTCTTCACAGTGATCGGGAAATAAGTGCCGCCCTTCACCGTTGCATCGTTTGCCACGATGACACATTCGCGGCCTGATACGCGGCCGATGCCAGTGACGATGCCGGCTGACGGGACGTCACCGCCGTACAGGCCATATGCGGCGAGCTGCGACAGTTCGAGGAACGGCGAGCCAGGGTCGATCAGAGCGACGACGCGTTCGCGCGCGAGCAGCTTGCCGCGCGACTGATGCCGCTTGCGTGCTTCTTCGCCGCCGCCTTGCGACACGGTGTCCACCTTGTCGCGCAGGTCGGTGACGAGCGAGCGCATGGATTC
>JASHVB010000683.1 GCA_030039695.1 Acetobacteraceae bacterium | reverse complement strand
CTTCGTCGCGAGATCGAACGGGTAGATTGTGCGCCACTGGCCGCCTTGGAATTGCTGGATCACCGGCTTGCCTTCGGTGTTCTGTCCGGTGCTGTCGAACTTGATGCCTTGCCATGGCATGATCGTCTGGTTGCCTGGAATGTTGGTGGCGCGCAGCGCGGTCCGCAATGCCATGTTGTTGGTCGACTTCGCCCGGTTGAGCGCGTCTGCCAGCACCTGCAACGCGGTGACTTCGCGCGACGTCATGTCGTTGAGGTCCTTGCCGTCGTCGGCCGGCTTGACGAGCGCGTTCACGGCCACGATCGCCGGTCGAAGCTGTACCGCGTCGAGTGCGAAGCTGGAGCGGGTCATCACGCCTTCGGCCAGCGGTCCAACCGCCTTCAGGAAGGCCGGGTCGATGAAGCCCGCGTCTTGCGCCATGATCGCCTTGGGCTTGTAGCCGACGTCGTGCATGGTGCGCATCATCAGGATGGCGTCGTTGGTGTAGGAGGTCGGCATCACCACGTCGGCATCCGCCGCGCGCAACCGTTCGACTTCGACCTGCAACGAGGGCGTGCTGGCCTGGTAGGAGATGTTGGCCGCCACCTTGATGCCGGCCTTCTGGGCGAGCTTCACCTGCACCCGGGAGCTATCGGTGCCGAACACTGAATTCTCATGGATGATTGCGACGCTCCGTACCGGGTGACCGGTCTTCTTGCCGATCGCGGCAAAGAAATCGAACATCGCCTGGGAGAAGTCGATGTCTGTCGGCGAGGAACGGAAGAACCATTCCAGCCCCTGCTGGTTTAGCGTAGGGGCGGAATTCTCCGCCGAGATGTACGGCACCTGATAGCGGTTGCAGACCTGGCTGATCGTGACCGCGGTGGCACTGGTATAGCTCCCAATGATCGCGATCACGTGCTCCTGGGTGATCAGCCGTTGTGCCTCGCTTTGCGCGATCTGCGGGTTGTTCTGGCTGTCGCCAAAGATCAACGTGAGCTTGGCACCCCCAAGGCCCGGCAGGCCACCGCCACTGCCGAGCAACATGGGGATGTTGTGGTGGCCATTGATGATTTCAGCCTCGGTTTGCAGGGCCATCTGCGCATCGTGGCCAATGGCGGATGCGGCGCCGCTGAGCGGATAGACCGCACCGATGACGATCTCCTGCGGCGCCGCCTGTGCCCGACGCGGCGTTGTGAGCGCCAATCCGGTCAGGCCTGATGACGCCGCGCCCAGCAGCAATCTGCGTGTGATACTCGTCATGGCGTTGGTTCTCCTTTGCGCGCGATGCCGGTTCGGCCGACGCGGTCAGCCGACGGCGGTAACAGTCCCGATCGACGCTTCTTCCCGACCGGTCGCACGCTTCCGGCATCAGATCGACGCCGGTCTGTCGTTCACGACACGAACCGCATGCTGCCGCGGACATCGACGAGTCCTGCTCCACCACACGCTTGCTGATGAAACACGCAACACCTGTGCCAAGGCGATCCCACCAAACTGGCTCTGCGGGCGCGACATGAGGCATGCCGCGGTGGCGAAGGACGTGGGGCTGCGGATGCTATTTTGCCTTGGATTTAAGGCCTTGCGGCCGAGGGATCCGACTTATTGCGGCTCGGTCCGACGCTTGCCTCCCCGGCGCGGCAAACAGGCCGGCGGGGAGCCATCCCGAACCGCTGCGCGACGAGGCAAGACGGTGGGCATATGCTGATTCTTGAGGCAATCTTGCACTGGACTGGTCGTCGGAATCGGTCGATGGAGTCACGTGTCGTCGCGTGATGATGCCACCCCTGATGCATTGCCGTTGACGGGATCGCGGCATGGTGCCGACGCCCCGTGGATCGGCTTGAAGCGGTGGCCTCTCAGGCCATTCTTCACCGCCACGCGTATGTTGAGGCGCTGACCGGTCGGCTGCGCAAGAGGGGGAATACTGCGAGGCGCCAAGCTGCGTCGTTCTCGTTGCGGGACGCGGCATTTGGTAGCGGTTGATCAAGCCTCAGTCGACAGAAAGTTTGGTCAGTGCACATCGGCAATTCCGCTCGGCGCGAAACGATTGCGCCAACGCTTGCACGATCTTTGCTCAATCGGGTCAGGCGTGGGTCGTGCCATCGCTGGCTTTCCGGCCCCCGCAGCCGGGCAGGGACGGCTTTGCGGCAAGTGCCGGTCCAGGCGCGGGGCGCGGCCAGCAAGGATCGCGTCTACGGATGCGACGGATGCGCGAAGACCTCGCCGGTCGCAGCACACTCGGCGATCTGCCCGCGCTGCATGATTGCTTCGCGCTCCGCGTTCCACCGGGAGCCGCAGACGGGCCCCGCCCCCCGGGCGCGCCCTCGCCCAAGCCAGGCGGGGGGGATGGCGCCGATCGGAGTTGAGTCGCGCCCAACCCGGCGAGGCGCCGGCCAATTCGGCGGCGGATGCCACCGCAAGGATGCGACGCGGCCGCCGGGCGGTCCAGCACAAGACCGCCCGGTCCGATCGCAGAGCACTCGCGTCGCGGCGTCGGTGGATGCAGACGGGGTCCGAGTGCGAAAGATTCCTGCGAACGCAGGGCATAGCCGCCGGACGCCACCGCGGCCACATACGCTAGCTTCCGACTGTGCCTGGATACGACGCTCGGCAACAGGACGAACGTATGGGCGGCGAGCAGCGCCTCCCCGAATGCCCGCTGTCCGGCGCTGGGCACGCCGGGGACCGGCCAGTTGGGATTCGGCACCGCCGGGGGGGCGACGATGTGCACGTCGACGGGAGACCGGAACTCCACCGCAGCCGGGACGTGCGCCACGGTGTCGAGCGCCCGGAACCCGGTATGCACCACAACCTCGGGGATCGCCGTGGCTGGATCGACCGCACAGTAGACGGCGCTGATGCCCCGGCAGCTCAAGCGACCGCCGACACGGCAGGCACCCCCTCCGCTAGCTTGCGCAACTTGAGCGTGGTTTCAACAGATTTGCGGCGGGCAGCCCGCGTCAAATCAATCGGTTAAGCAGTGCGCGGAGCTGATATGGGCGTGTTGTGGCGATCTTGGGTGTTTGTTCCGCGTGGCGATTGGTTCAGACTACGCTGGGTCGGTCACCGATAGCGACTGATCGGTAGTGTCTCAGCTTGAATTTCGGGTTTCGGTGGGAAGCGGATTTAACTTGCGAAGAATGCCGGGTGATATTCGACAACGCCTCCCAGTGTCTCGTCGCCGAAGCTCAACTGCAGGAAATATTCTGCGGGAACGCGGGTGTTGCGCAGGGCTGGGTCACTTCTGAACCC
>JASHVB010000074.1 GCA_030039695.1 Acetobacteraceae bacterium | reverse complement strand
TGGCCGTACCGGCGCGCGCGCGCAATCCAGAGAGCCGCGCGATCCGACGCGGACCCTGGTCGATCGGCTTGCACCGCGACTCACCCAGCGTCGGTTCGATCGCGATAGTGCGACGATACTTTGGTTGCTGGACAACGGTGATAACAATTGGAAGAAACCACATCTCGGTTCTAAGGATACCTTACAACGGCATCAGGTCTGTAAGAGGCCCGCCTTTCCGGGTGCACGACGCTCACCGCATAGCTAAAGAACCGGCGGCAATTGGTCACGTAACGCATGCGTTTCGGCTGCCTCGTGAATCAGGCGGTTGGCTTCTTGCCAGCCGAGTGCGGAAGAAGCAAGGACAGCGCGTGCGAGGTTCGGAACACAACCGCGTCACTGCGGTGCGCAATTGCCTGGGAGCGTCTGCGTCCGCCCTCAGCGGACGTCGCCTCGCGTGACTGTTCGGTTGGCGGGCGCGCAGGCCGACGCCGGACGTCACATGGCCACGCCCGCGCGTCAGTTCGCTTTGGCGTGAACGAGTGCCGGCCCACGCCGAAGCCCGATCGCTCGCGGCGGCCATCGCAGTCACTTTTTCGACTGTGCGCGGCGCCGGCTTCCTGTGCGCTGGTGTGGCCGACACGTTCGGCGCCCGTCTGCACCTGGATCATGATCGGCTATTTCTCATCGAATCCCCAAGGAGCGGGACGAGGCGCCGATGATTGACGGCGTGTCCGATCGCCACATGCCGGGGACGATCTTCATTCCGCACGCCAGGCCGAGTGTCGTCGCAGCGAGAAGTTTCGCCTTCACGGCGCGCTGGGGTGACGTCCGCTAGCCACGGGCCTTCCTGTTCACGAGCGATCTGCTGGTCCTCTGCGCCGGGATTGTCGGCACGTTGACCCACAGCGACGCGCTCGATCGGGGACCCGTCATGGCCGTGAACGTGGCGACTGCACCGCTCGCGCCATCAAGGGTTAACGTCGCGAACCGGACTCGCGACAGAACTTGCTGACGCGGTGAGCGGTGACGTCAGGGGCAGGTGTTATCTCCATCGCCCCGCGAAGCAGCCGTCCCATGTTCCGGCCGTTCCACGCCGGCACCGATTGATGCAGGGGGGACGATGATGCATCGTCGGATAATGGTCGATAGGGGCATCGGCGATGGCGAGCGAACTCTGGCAGTACGATGCAACGGATCTCGCGCGGCTTGTCCGGCTGGGCCGGGCATCGGCCCGCGAGGCGACCCAGTCCTGCCTCGCGCGGCTACGCGCGGTTAATCCGCAGCTCAACGCCGTGGTGACGAGTTTCGACGACGAGGCGCTGGGCGCTGCTGACGCCGCTGACGCGGCGCGCGCACGCGGCGACGTGCTCGGGCCGTTGCACGGCGTGCCGGTAACGATCAAGGTCAACACCGACCAGAAGGGCCACGCGACCACCAACGGCGTGGTGGCCTTCCGCGACGTCATCGCCGCGGAGGATGCGCCGGTCGTCGCCAACCTGCGCGGCGCAGGTGCCATCATCATCGGCCGCACCAACACGCCGGCGTTCTCCATGCGCATTTTCACCGACAATGTGCTGCACGGGCGCACGCGCAATCCGCGCGACCCCGAGGTCACGCCCGGCGGCTCCAGCGGCGGCGCCGGCGCGGCCGTGGCGAGCGGCATCGGTCCCATCGGCCACGGCAGCGATATCGGTGGCTCAGTACGAGTCCCCGCCTATTGCTGCGGTGTGGTCGGACTGCGCGTCGGGCTGGGACGGGTTCCCGCATTCAATCCAAGCGCGACCGCCGCGGCGGTGATCGGATCGCAGCTCATGGCGACGCACGGGCCCCTCACCCGCAGCGTGCGCGACGCTCGCCTCGCGCTTGTGGCCATGGCGCGCGGCGACGCGCGCGACACCCGCTGGGCGGATGCCCCGCTGGTTGGCCCGCCGGTGGCACGGCCGGTGCGGGTGGCGCTGGTGCCTGAGGTGCCCGGCGGCTTCACCCACCCCAAGCAGGCGGCTGCGGTGCGCCAGGCGGGGCGCCATTTGGCTGCGGCGGGCTATGCGGTCGAGGAGGTCACGCCGCCCGCTTTCGAAGCCGTGGTGGCGGTATGGCACTGCATCGGCTCAACCGACGTACTCGGCGCGCTGAAGCCGAATGTCGAGAAATATGCCGACGAAGACGCGAAAACGTCGATGCGCCTGTGGTTCGGGCTGATGCCGCCAGCCGATCTGCCGGGGCTACTCAGCGCGCTGGCAGAGCGGGACCTGCTGTTGCGCCGGTGGCTCGAGTTCATGATTGGCTACCCGCTGATCGTGATGCCGACACTGGCAGACGAGCCGCCGCCGCTCGGGCTCGACCTGACCGAGGACGGACAGCGACGGATACTCGATTCGATGCGCGTCAGCCTGATCGCACCGGCACTCGGTCTGCCCGGGCTGGCCGTGCCGGTCGGGAGCAACGGCCGGCTCCGCGCGGGCGTGCAGATCGTGGCGGCGCGGTTCCGCGAAGACCTGTGCCTCGACGCGGGCGAAGTGATCGAGGCTGCCGAAGGCGTGGTCGCGCCGATCGATCCGGTGAGCTGACGCTGGCACGCGCCGACCCTCCCGCTGCGCACAGAGCGGGACTCGACCGGCTCGCGCCAGCGCCGCTTCAGGCCGGTTGACCCTCGAGCCATGTGACCTTCCTCCGCCCTTCGCGCAGCTAAGGGATATGCCAATTGGCGGCGAAGCCAGATAGTTCGGAGTCTGGCGAAGAGGGGATTGGTGATGGATGTAAGTGCATAGGTTCATGCGCGGAATTCGACGAGTCGCCGAAGCGGTGTATGCGGTGTGCTCAATCGCGCTTTTCAATCCGTCGCTCCGTCTCCCCGCGGAAGAGGGCGCGTCTCATCACGACTCTGCTCCCCGAACTGCCGCAGGTTGTTGTACGCGATGATCGGCCGCCATCCAGCGGGCGAATTCCATATGGGCGTGGCACCGAGGGCGGCGCTATTCATCTGGTGAGCACCGCGGCCGCGGTGCGCTCCGGGCGAGGCCGGATGCGGCGGTTACCAACGCAAATTCAAGTCACCGTTGGGTTAAAAATAATGCCAGAAATTCGATGCCCGCGCCTCATCGGGCAGGCCGTCGAACACGATCTGCCCGTTGTTCATGATCACCACCCGGTCGGCGATCTGCATCGCGGCCGCGACATTCTGCTCCACCAGCACTGCGGTCATCGCGTGGGTCTTGCAGACGTCATGGACCTGGCGGAACATCCGTTCTACCAAATTGGGTGCCAAGCCAATCGAGGGTTCGTCGAGCAGCAGGCACCGAGGCGTTCCCAGAATCGCCAGAGACAGTGCCAGCATTTGCTGCTGACCGCCGCTCAGGCTGCCGGCCCGCGTAGTGCGGCGTTCATCGAGCACCGGGAACAGTCCATAGACAGACTCGACGCCGAACATCGCACCCGGAGCAACATTGCGCGCCGCCACCACGTCAATGTTTTCCGCCACCGTCATGTCGGAGAAAATGCCACGTCCTTCCGGCAACATGCGCAGGCCCAGCGCAACACGTTGCGCCACGTCCATGCGATCGATGCGTCGCCCCTCGAACGACACGCTGCCGCCGCGCAGCGGCAATAGCCCCATCGCCGAGCGCAGTGTCGTCGTCTTGCCGGCACCGTTGTGGCCGAGAAACGCCAGAATCTCGCCCGGCTCGAGCGCGATCGACACGCCGGTGATCACCGTCTTCGCGCCGTATCCCGCAGCGATGCCGGCCAGCTGCAACGGCATCAGATCGCTCCGCCGAAGTAGATTTCCGCCAATGCTGGATCGGCGATGATCTCGGCTGGCGAGCCCTGTGCCATCAGATGACCCTGATGGAGGAACAATACCTGATCGGCGATCTGCTGCACCACACGTGTGTTGTGCTCCACGACCAGCAGTGTCTTGCCTTCCGATTGCAGGCGACGGAGCAGTGCCATCACCGCGTCCAGCGCGCTGGCGGACAAGCCGGATGCCGGCTCATCCAGCAGCAGCAATTCCGCGCCCGTGGCGAGAACGCGCGCCACGGTCAGCAGTTTTTGCTCGCCATAGGACAGGTTGCGTACCAGTTCGCCGGCACGATCCGCCAGCCCCACGTGCTCCAAGGTGCGTAGCGCGGCTTCTCGCTGCTGCGCCTGCGCTTTCCAAGCGTGCAGCGGACGCAAGATCGCGCCGAGCGGACCTTCGCCGAACGGGCTCGGTAGGCCGACCATCACGTTGTCCAACGCGGACAGATCGACGAACAAACGCAGGTTCTGGAACGTGCGTGCGATGCCGGCATGCACAATCGCCTGCGGTCGCAACCTGTCGAGCGAACGGCCGCGGAATGTCACGTGTCCCTCGTCCGGTCGCAGAAAACCAGTGATCGCATTGAAGATCGTGGTCTTGCCCGCACCATTCGGTCCGACCAGGCAAGTGATCTGCCGCTGTTGGATTTCAAACGTGCAGTCGCGCAGCGCATGCAGCCCACCGAAGCGATGATCCAGGCCGTTGGCGACAAGATAAGCCGTCACAACCGCTCTCCGAGCAGGCCCTGTGGACGGAACATCATGAACGCGATCAGCAACAGGCCGTAGATCAACTGCCGCATTGTCGCGGCGATCGAGGTGGGAATATCCAGAAGGCTCAGGATCTGCGGTAGTGCCAGCAGCAAAAACGGACCGACGATGGATCCCGCGAGCGTGCGCGCGCCGCCGACCACCACCATGGTCAGCAGCAGGATGGACGCATCCAGATCGAACGAAGACGGGTCGATGAAACTAAGGAACGTCGCGTAAAGGCCACCCGCGATACCGGCAAATGCGCCGGCAACCGCCGCGGCAGACACCTTCGCACGTAGCACGTTCTTTCCTGCAGCGGCGACCGCCAATTCATCCTCACGGATGGCGCGCAGCAGCCGCCCGTACGGCGCGCGCATGATCAGCCAGAAGCATAAACATGCGAACAGCAGCGCTGCCAGGCATAGCAGCATGAGTTGCGCGGTCGTCTGTAGCTGATAGCCGAAGATATCCGGCGGCGGGATGCCCGGCATGCCGCTCGCGCCGCCAGTGCCCCCCGTCCAGTTGGTGAACACCGCGGTTGCCAGTAATTGGATGCCGAACGAGGTGACGACGAAATAGTCTCCTGAGACGCGCAGCGACGGCAGCGTGACAAGGATATTCAGTGCGATGCAACAAAGCGCAGCGATGCCCAGCGCCGGCAGGAACGGCAGTGGATTGGCCGCGGTAAGGAAATGCGCGACGACATACGCGCCGACGCCGAATACCGCTGCCTGCGATACGGAGAAAATACCGACGACACCGACGAGCAGATTGGTGGACAGACCCAGCACGACGTAGATCGCCGCAAGTGCGAGATAGGAATACAGAAAGTCCATTCAGCGTGCCGCCGTGAACAGACCGGTGGGTCGGAACAACATAAAGATCACGAAGATGAAAAACGTGATGCCGATGCTCCACTCGCCGGGCATCACCAGCAGTGATAAATTCTGCAACTCAGCAATGACGATTGAAAGCAGAAAGGCGCCGGAGATGCTGCCGACGCCCCCGGCTATCATCGCGATCGTTGCCGTCAGCAGCGGCGTAATGCCGCCATAGGGCTGTAGACCGAGATCGAGCGGCACCAGCACACCCGGGAGCGCGACGATAGCGGATGCGATCGCGACGACATACACATATACGGATCGCGGCTGCAGTCTGGTGATTTCAGCCAGGAATGGATTTGCGGCGACCGCACGGATGCGTTTGCCGAGCGACGTAAAATACGCGAACCATACCGTGCCCGCATACGCCGCGATGCAGCATACAAGCGTCAGCACTTGCGTTCTGGTCAGACGGATGCCTCCGAGCGATACCGTGGTCGTGCTCCACGGGATCGGGAATTGCAGAATGTCGGGCGAAAATATCATGGCCATGATGTTCTGCATGACCGCCAGCAATCCGAGCGAGGCGATCAACACCACCAGATGCGTGGCGCGCCGGCGCTCCAGTCGCGCATAGAGCTGGCTCTGGATCAGCGCGCCTGTAACAGCGCAGACGGCGATCGCCGCCAGCAGCGCGAAAAGCTCCGGCACGCCGTGCGACACGAGCACCCACGCAGCATAGCCGGCCAATGTGTAAACGCCGGCATGCGCCACATGGAAGATCTTTGTGGTGGCGTACACCAAGGCAAAGCTGATTGCCACGACGCCCAGCGCGCAGCCGGTGATCATACCGTTGACCAGAAGCTGCAGCAGTATCATGGGCGGCGCTCTATCGCGCCGCGGTGACTTGCTTCAACGTGACGTCCTTGCCGTCTTTCATCTCGTTGATGCTGATCGGCACCGTTGCCGTGTTGGTGTTGAATGCCATTGGGATCAGCCCATGGAAACTGTGAATCTGGAATAGTGTGTCATGCATGTTCTTGCCGGTGATCGGTTTCTTCTCAGTCACGAGCTTATCCAGCACGGTCAGCATGATCTGCGCCGCGTTGTAGTACTGGCGGGCGAAGAAATCCATGTCGGCGCCGTATTTCGCCTTGAACGCGGCCGATAGTTCGGGCGGCGCGTCGATCTGCACCTGAGTATGGATCAGGCCGTTGGATGCTCGGTCCGCGATCGCGGCCGGATCTGCCGCGAAAGTTGAGCCGGCAACCAAAAAGTCAGGCTTCATCTGGTGAATCTGCTGCACCAGAGACGGCATACCGGCGGTGATCACAACATACAAAACATCGGGCTTGGCTGCCGCGAGCCTCAGCAGGGCAGGGCGGTAGTCCGTCTGCCCGAACTGCACCGGCTCCTGTGCCACGATGCTGCCGCCCACCTTGGGGAACGTCGCGACAAAATCATCGCGTCCGCCGATGCCCGGGGCATCGTTCTCGTACAGCACCGCTGCCTTTTTCTTCCCCTGCTCGACCAGATACTTGGTGATCACATTTACTTCGTCACCGGTGCTGGGCAGCGTATTCACGAGATAGGGCGAGGCGGTTGACAGCTTATCGGCCTGAGCGCCGGCGTTGACCAGCAGCACCTGCTTGCGTGTTGCCAGCGGCGCCATGGCGAGCGTCGGACCCGAGTAGCCAACAAAGATCATTGGGATGTTCTGCAGATCGACCAGCTTGTTGAACATCAACACTGCCTGGTCGGCCTTGGCTTGGTTGTCCTCGAACTGCACGTCGACCTTGTCGCCCTGCACGCCACCTTTGGCGTTTGCGTTGTCGATCGCGAACTGAATGCCGCGCATTTCCTGATTGCCGACGACCGCTGCTGGACCGGTGAGCGGAATGACCGCACCAAGTCGAATCGTCTCCGCCTGCGCTGCGGCCACCGTGCCGACGAGGATCGAAAGTGCAGCAAAGGTGCTGCGAAGCGTGCGCGGCATGACAATTCCCCCGGATCGTTGCGCCGGATTAAGCGCGCGCTCGCAGAGGGTCAATCTGCGGCGCTTGCATGCTTGGATTGCCTGCGCTTGCGTGGTTCGGGAGAATCCGGTGTAAGACAATGAGCGATGCGGCGGGATTGGCTCGGTCATCCGCGCCCCGGGGCATAGCGATTGCGGGAACCTCCGCCGATCCGGCATCGGGTCCCACTCATTTCGGCAAATCGACGCCTCCGGCCTGGCCAACTTCGCGCGCCTGATGGTGGCGCTGGGTGGGGCGCGAAAGCGTCATCGATCTGTCTGGCCGCGGCCACCGGCTGCTGACCGTCGCCGCCGTAGCGAGCCGCAACGACGGCCTGAGCGTCGCGTTCGGCAGGACGAACAGCGCACGGACGTCCCCGCGCCCCACAGCGCGGTCGCAGCCTGTGTGGCGGGGGGCCTTCCCGCGCGCGACGGGCATGGACCCGCCGTTTGTGACGGCGGCGGTCCCACTGGGGAGGACCGCACGACGCTCTGGGCCATCATAGGGCCTGCTGCCCCCGGTCGCTACGCGGTGAACAGGTCCAAGGGCGCGTCGTCTTGGCCTGCCCATGCAAACGGGGCCGGTCTTCCGACCAGCCCCGTCTCACAGAGATCTCTCGCTGACATGAGGGCCCGGACCGGGACGTCCGAGCAATGGCGTTCGCGACTAGCCGCCCGGCCAGCTGTAGTTGTTGGGGTTCGAGGCCTTCCAATCGCGCGGATTCCCCAAACCGGCCTGGTAGGCCTGCTGGGACGCGAGGTCCGAGTTAACCGCGCCCGGCACGGCCGGCTGTGGCGCCACGGGTTCGCGCATGACGTTCTGCGCCTCCATCGTAGGGGCGCTGTACTGGACGTTCTCAGGGCGGTTGGTGACGGCGGACTGCGCAAACGCGGGGGCCGCAAGGCCGGCCGCCATCGCACCCGCCAGAAGCAACTTCTTCATGATCCATCTCCTGCTGTCCGGACCACTGGCAGCACGGTCCGGGGGCTATCGCCAAAGGACAGCAGCCAAGCCGGCAAGCCACCTTTGGAGACACGGCCACGGCTCACGACCGCCGTGGGCCATGCGCCGCGGAGTATAGGGACCGTAGATTGCGACCCGATCGGCGCACCTATACCGATTGGTATAGAATCGGGCGGTGGTAACCGGCATTGGCAATTCCCAAGTTTCATCACCGAGTTCTCCGTGACGGCCGGAGTTCACCCGGCCAGCTGCGCACCGGAGATCGAGCGCGTTGCCCTTCGGCCGGTTGACCCTGCGTGGACGGCCACGCCAGCCGCGCCGTGACGGTCGGCACGCGGTAACCATGGCGCGCGGCAGACTCGGGGGTTGTGCTTGAGAATACTTGTGATCGAAGACGACCAGGAGACCGCCGACTACGTCGCGCGCGGGCTGCGCGAGCAGGGCCATGCGGTAGACCACGCCGCCGATGGGCGCGAAGGCCTGTTCCGCGCCGGTGAGGCGCCCTATGACGTGTTGATCGTCGATCGGATGCTGCCAGGCATCGATGGCCTGTCAACGGTACGCATACTGCGCGAGGCGGAATTGCGGACGCCTGTTCTGTTCCTCACCGCGCTGGGCGGCGTGGGCGATCGCGTGCGCGGTCTGGACGCTGGCGGCGATGACTATCTCGCCAAACCCTTCGCCTTCGCCGAATTGCTTGCCCGCGTGAACGCGCTGGCGCGCCGTCCGCCGCTGGCGGAGGTCCAGACCACGTTGCGCGCCGGCGACCTGGAAATGGATCTGCTGAAGCGCACGGTCACGCGCGCCGGCAAGGAGATCGACTTGCAGCCGCGGGAATTCCAGTTGCTGGAATACCTGCTGCGCCATACCGAGCGGGTCGTGACGCGCACCATGCTATTGGAGGCGGTGTGGGACTTTCACTTCGATCCGAAGACGAACATCGTTGAGACGCATATCAGCCGGCTGCGTTCCAAGCTCGCCCAATGGGGCGGGCCGGAATTGATCCATACCGTGCGCGGTGCCGGCTATGCGCTGCGTGCCCCGGCGTCCGTTGCGTCCGCCTAGGCTCCTGCGCACGGCGAGTTTCCGGCTCGCCGCCTTGTATCTATTGGTATTCACGGCGTCTGCTGCGATTTCGGGCGGCGCCGTCTTCTGGATGACGCATGAATCGCTCATGCAGCAGCTCCAGGCGCGCGTCCACCTCGCATTGGATCATCTGGCCGAGGCCAGCCAACTGGGCGGCGCCGCCGGGCTGGTACGGCACGTGCAGACTTACTCCCGTGGTGCGGGGGCTTTGGACTACCTTGTCCAGTCTCCCGAGGGGGTGCGGCTGGCCGGGCAGCTTCCCACTGTTGGCGACCGGCGCGGCTGGGTGCGGCTGATGGCGACGGATCAGGACGGCACCAAGCCAGTCCTCGCCTATGTGAAGCAATTGCCGAATGGCGTGGTCGTCGCAGTGGGCGACGATTTGCGCCGCGTGTACCGGGCTGACGCCGCCGTGCTGCGTGCCGTCGCGCTCAGCATCGCCACCACAATCCTGCTCGGCGGTGCCGGAGGCATCTGGCTGAGCAGGATGTTCCTGCGCCGGGTGGACGCGATGTCGCGGACCGCGGAGGCGATCATTGATGGCGATCTCGGCCAGCGGATTCCGCTGCGCGGCAGCGGCGACGATCTCGACAGATTGGCCGAGACGCTGAACCGCATGTTGGACCGGATAGAAAAGCTGCTGACCAGCGTGCGTGAAGCGTCCAACAACATCGCCCATGACCTGCGCACGCCGCTGTCGCGATTGCGGCAACATCTGGACGAGGCACGCGGCCAGGTGCGGTCGAGTGCAAATCATGAACGCGCCTTGGATCGTGCCAGGGCGGAAGTGGAGGCGCTGCTCGGCACCTTCGCCGCCCTGCTGCGCATCGCCGAGGTGGAGGCCGGGGCACAGCGTGCGGCGTTCTGTCGCGTGGACCTCTCGGCGGTGGTCGAGACCGTCGCCGATGCGTTCGCTCCGTCCGCCGAGGATGAGGGGCACCGGATCACCGCGGACATCTCGCCCGGGATCGCGGTGCATGGCGACAAAGAGCTGTTGACGCAGATGCTGGTCAACCTTGTCGAGAATGCGCTGCGCTACACGCCGCGCGGTACGGAGGTGCGACTGTCGCTATCCCGGCTGGGTCGGCGGCAGGCGCTGCTGTCGGTGCAGGATAACGGTCCGGGCGTTCCCGAAGCGGAGCGGGAAAAGGTGCTACGGCGGTTCTATCGGCTGGACCACAGCCGGACGACACCGGGCAGCGGTCTCGGACTGAGCCTCGTTGCCGCAATCGCCGAGCTGCACGGCGCCGCGCTGCAGCTGGAGAATGCACAGCCGGGCCTGCGGGTGTCTGTGAGCCTAGGCGTGGTGGGGGATGTGCCTGCGTTCTCACCGGAGGCAGTGCGAATCACCGAGTGAGCCGATGGATCGTTGGCACCCTCTCGGTCATGGCCACACCCATCGGCAATTCAACTCGGATGGCCTGCCGTCCGGGCCACTGACGACGCGCCTTGGCGACGGTACGAACGAGAATCCGTGCGCGACCGGGGTAGCCAAAATAATCGAAACCGACCCACCGCTCCAACGGGTCGGTGATTGACCAATAACCGGGCTGGCGACGGGCAACCAAAGACGGAACACTAGGCGACCTCTGCGCGCGGCTCCTCCTCGCGAGCGTGCCCCGCCGCTCCGGACCAGCGACGCTCAGGCTTCGCGAGGTTGCCGCGTACCGTCGTCAGCAGATCCAGCAGCTTCTCCTGATCGGCGTCACTCATCCCGGCCATCGCCTGCGCCCGGACTTCCGCGCGGACCGCCATCACCTGCGCCAAAATCGGCTGCGCGGCCTCGGTCAGCCACAGTGTGCGGATGCGGCGGTCATGGGGGTGCGGACGACGCTCGATCAGGCCCGCCTCCTGCAAGCTGTCGATCAGCCGCACGAGGGAAATTGCCTCCAGATCCAATTGCTCAGCAAGCTGTGCCTGGCTCATGCCTTGCTCGCGATCGACATGCACCAGCACCTGAGCCTCTGATCGGCTCAGCGGCAGCCCTCGCTCACGTGCATAGTGCACGAAGCGCCGGCGTATCAAACGCGATGTATCGCGCAGCAAGGCTCCCAGTGTGCGGCGCGGCGCGCTATGAACATCCATCGGGTCGTGTTCTCCCTTCGGCGATTCGAGCATTTACCGGTCAGTCGGCCTCGCTGGGGACTTGGCTCAGCTTGGCCGCCAGGCGCGGCAACGCAGTGCGCCGTGCCGGCGCCAGGAAGTGTTGGAGCTGATCGAGGTACAGATAGATCACCGGCGTGGTGTAGAGCGTCAGCACTTGGCTCAAGATCAATCCGCCGACCATCGCGAAACCAAGCGGCTTGCGCAGCTCCGATCCGGCCCCGTTTTCCAACATCAACGGCAGGCCGGATAACATAGCCGCCATGGTGGTCATCAGGATCGGGCGGAACCGCAGCAAACATGCCTGACGGATAGCGGCGAACGGGGAGAGACTGTCGCGGCGCTCCGCGGTGATGGCGAAGTCCACCATCATGATACCATTCTTCTTCACGATGCCGATCAGCAGGATAATGCCGATCAGCGCGATGACCGTGAGCTGATAGTGGAACAATAGCAGCATCACCAGCGCGCCGACGCCGGCAGACGGCAGTGTGGAAAGGATCGTCAGCGGCAGCACGTAGCTTTCATAAAGCACCCCAAGGATGACGTACACCGTCACCAGAGCAGCCGCGATCAGATAGGGTTCGCTACTCAGCGACGCCTGGAATGCCTGGGCCGTGCCCTGGAAGCTGCCCTGCACCGAGAGCGGCACGCCCATGGAATCCTCGACCGTCTGCACCTCATTCACCGCATCGCCCAGCGAGGCATTGCCTGTCAGGTTGAAAGAGATGGTCACAGACGGGAACTGACTTTGGTGATTGATCGCCAGCGGCTGCACCGGGACGGTGGTTTGATGCACAAATGTGGACAGCGGCACCATCGCGCCGCTCGATGACGTGACGTACAGCTTCCGCAGCGTGGACAGATTGCCGTACTGGCTCGGCAGCGCCTCAAGGATGACGTAATACGCCTTGTTGCCGGTGAAATATTGTGCCACCTCGCGCTGGCCGAAGGCGTCGTACAGCACATTATCGATCGTCGCTGCCTGCACGCCGAACCGCGAGGCCTGGTCGCGATCGATGGTCAGCGTTTCCGTGGTACCGGAGTTCTCCTGGTCGGACGTTACGTCCGCCAACCCTGGAAGCCGCTGCATACGTGCCAGGATTTTCGGTGCCCAGCTGTCAAGTTCGTCCTGATTTGGGTCCTGCAGCGTATATTGGTACATTGTGCGACCCAGCCGCGCACCCACGCTCACGTCCTGCGCCGGCTGCATGTACAGTCTGATGCCGCGGACACTCTGCATCGCCTGGTCAATCTGGTCGATCACCTGCGTGGCCGTGTAATTCCGCTCGCTCCACGGCTTCAGCGTAATGTACATGCGTCCGTTATTGGCGGTCTGGCCGGCAACGCCCGCGCCGATAGCGGAAACCACCGACATCACCGAGGGGTTTTTCAGCACCACCGCGTTCGCCTGCTGCTGCAAGGCAGACATCTCATCGAAAGAGGCGTCCTGCGCCGCGTCCGTTATGCCGATGATGATTCCGGTGTCCTGGGTCGGGAAGAACCCCTTGGGGACAATAACATACAACACAACCGTCAGCGCGACCGTGCCGATAAACACCATCAGGGTAATGAAGCGGAAGCGCAGCGCAATATCCAGTGTTCGCTCGTAGAACCGCAGCATCCCGTCGAACATGCCTTCCACCATGCGATACAGGCGGCCATGGCTGTGCGGCTTTGTGGTGAGGAACCGGGAGCACATCATCGGGGTCAGTGTCAGCGACACCATCGCGGAGACGATGATGGTGATGGAGACGCAGATCGCAAATTCACGAAACAGACGACCGACGATGCCACCCATCAGCAGCAACGGGATGAACACCGCAATCAATGAGAAGCTGATCGAGACGATGGTGAAGCCGATCTCCCCGGCCCCCTGAATGGCGGCCTGCGTCGGCGACATGCCGTCTTCGATATGGCGGAAAATGTTTTCCAGCATCACGATGGC
>JASHVB010000682.1 GCA_030039695.1 Acetobacteraceae bacterium | reverse complement strand
GACTGCGCCTGACCGCGAGCGTCGCGACGGATGATCCGATCGACATAGCGGGCGAACTGGGCATAGGAGATGCCCAGCCGGCCCTGGCGGTTCTCATAGACCGCCTTGAGTGGCCAGCCGGCGTCGAGTTCGGCGGTGATCTCGGCGAGGTGGGCGATGAACGTGACGCGGCCGATGCCCTTCATACGTCGCCGATCGGGTGATGCGTTCATCCGTTGCTCCGAATGTTCTGGCTGCTGCGGTAGCACGGTGATCCCATTCATCGGATAACACCTTCGCGACCCAGTGCGAACATTGTGGCAGCATGTGCCAACAAGGGTGAATGTCGGCGTCGACCGCGATGACACGCCGATCGGAGCATAATGGACCGAGCAAAGCACGCACGCACGCCTCAACTCCAAGTGGTTGTGTCAGTGCGGGACCGCGCGCGCATTCAAGAGCGTGCCAAGGTGACTGGATTGTCGGTTTCCGCCTGTCTGTGCGCCTCGGGCCTCGGTCATTCGATCAGCTCGGTTCTATGATGCCGTGCGCGACCTGGCGAAGGTACACGCCGACCAGGGCCGGTCCCGGGCCGCGACCCGAACATTCACCATCACGATCGCCGGCGAGCGTCGATGCGGCGATGCAGCATCGAAGGATGCCAGCGGCGCCGAGGCGTAACGGGATCTGATCCGCGACGTGGCGGGGCGGGAAACGACCGCCGCCGGACGCGCGGCGCCCCACGTCGAAGCCGGCAGGTCCGGTGTCGCTTGGGACGACCCGGCAGGCGAGCCTGTCGGGCACATCGCATTTCCGCGCTCGCGACAAAGTGCGAATTGGGTCAGACAATCGCGGCAGCGTTCTTTGCTGCCACCCGTTTCGCGTCCACGCTCACTTTCCGGACGAGTTCGCCGCGGAGGCGATGGATTCCGGCACTACGTTTCATCAACGGCGAGGAGGAGTTGGACAATAGCTCGGCACTAAAGGACCAAAGTTGCCCAAACCGGTAGCGCCACCGCCTCGGTTTCGTAATCCAGGAATTCGGATAGCCTAGCCACGTGATCTGCAGACATTGCAGTAACAGGCGTGGAGAGCGGCGACGTGACGGGCGTGCCTACCATACTCCTGATTGAGGATGAGTTTCTGATTCGTGAGCTGCTTGCCAGCGAGTTTGCGGATGTGGGGTTTGCAATCGTCGCTGCTGGCGACGGAGATCGAGCCGTCGCCGAACTTGAGAAAAATGCAAACAGGTTTACGGCGGTCATCACCGACATCAAGTTGGGCAAGGGACCGAACGGCTGGGACGTCGCCCGCCGCGCCCGCGAGTTGGTACCCGACATGCCCGTTGTCTATATCACCGGCGACAGCATGCACGAGTGGTCGTCGAGGGGCGTCCCCGACAGCGCCGTGATCGCAAAACCGTTTCGGGCGATGCAGGTTAGCACGGCAGTTTCAACATTGATCACAACCGTAGACGCGCGCCGAATTGTCTGAGCGTTCGTGGTGCGGACCATCGATCCAGAACTCGAGCAGGCCCTGTGACATCTCCCTCGTAGCGCATTGCGTCGCGGTCTGCGTTAGAATCGTACCGTTATCGGCGCCGCCGCCTGCGGCGAAAGCTCCAAATCACCTCGGTCAATTGCAGTCGGTGTCGATGTAGCGGTTTCGTGGCCGATGAAGTGTAGATCGCGGGGTCATTTCGGTGGAGCCAGTCCCCATGTCACTCCGTCCTCATAGCCGAGCTTAACAAGCAGCGGACCAATCAGGAGCCGCAACGCTTTACAATCTGCATATGTGAGATCTTGCCGCCATCGGCCGATCGATGAAGCAAAAATCTCGCCCGCTGCCGTTATCGCTTCGCGATCATCCGCGACATTACGAACTGCATCCTGAGCGTATTGGCCCAGCGGCATGAGAACGCTATCACTCCACGCGAGCCCTAGAAAATCGATCAGAGCCTTTAGTGTGGTCTCCGGATCACGCACCAGGTCCTCGTAGCGAAGCTCGTGATAGCCGGGATCGCACCGAAACCGCAGAGCGGCCCTCACACTGGCGCGCCATTGGACGGCACATCGCTGGGCGGCGACGACGCTTTCCGAAGGCGCATGGTCAAGCTTAGCGAACGGCGTTCGCCGCAGCGAACAAACCACATCTCGTCCGTCGCGGACGATGTGGACGAGTTTGGCATGCGGAAAATGCCGGCGCACGAATCTGAATCGTCCGGCGTTTCTGGGGGTTTTTTCCACCCAGATCGCTTTGCCGGACTGTTCCAGGATGGCGTGCTGGAATCGTTCGATGAACTCGACCTGCGATCGACTTTCGCGCTGCCACCCCGCGATCAACGTAGGATTCCATCCGAGCCGCTCACCGATATCCTCTGGCGACGATATTCGACGGAGAAACACCGTGGTTTCGGGTCCACTGGCAATCACTGGATGCCGCCCGAGCAGGGTGCGCAGCAATGTTGTGCCACTGCGAGGCGCTCCACCCACGACGACGATCGACCGGGATGCCGAACGGCGCGGCGCAAACGGCTTACGAATTAGCCACCACAGTCGATAGCCGAGGAGGGCGAAGGGGAGACTGGCAGGTGTGTGCGTGCTGCGCGCCAGCACCCAACGCGACCGGACTTTCCGTGCGACACGCAGCAGGTGGGTGCCGAGGCGCAGCGTTCGTCTTCTGCCGACCAGCCATTGCGTGGCCAGGTCCGAACGCATGGCAGCCACACGGATTGTCGTTCCGCTGCCGCCGCCTAATTGGCGGGCGACGCGCTGTTCGAGGCGTGGCGGAATCAGCAATCGTGCCGCGACAAGGCCAATCAGCACGAACATCACATTATCGCAATATCCGAAGACCGGAACGTTATCCGGTATTAATTGCCAGGGTACGATCCAGTATCCGATGCCGATGGCCAGAGCGACTCGCGACAAAAAGCAATTCTGCGAGCGCCAGACAACACCCAGCAGACAGCACTCGAATCGAAGCACCTGTAGGCTGCGCTGGTGCTTCGTCATGTGGGCAGAACCGAGATCAAGCGAAATCCCCCCAGGAACGGCAGCAGGAGCAACAGTAACATTCTAGCGGCTCCTTCCGCTTCGAGGGTAACGAACTGTGTCACGTCTTGCTTTCATCTTTGACGACTCACCGGCATGGGTTTGCGGTGCAACGAACGCGATGCCGAGCGCGAGGATTCGCCGCTCGCCCACCAACCAGCGGCTGGCCGCATCAGCCGCGCCTTCGCCATACCGGTGCAATCGAATCGATCGGTGATCAGCGAGACGATCCTGTCCTGGTATCCGGCGACGTTGTCGAGCAAAACGATCAGCCCGCAACTGGTCGAGCCAAATGTTCATCGCCGCACCGGTGATCCGTTCCGCCGGCTGGCGGACCGGGATGCGATCCGGTCAGTCCAACGCCCCGTTCGAGGCGATGTTCGGCACCGAAGGCATCGTCGCGCTCACCGCGCTGATCGGCGCGCGTACCCGCGTGACGCTGACGCCGAACGTACGTCAGTGCGGCGTGCCGGATGGCGTGGCGCCGCCCCCACCGCCATAGTCGCACTGAGTTGCGCCACGACAGTCGCGCGACTAACTGAACAGCATGGAAAACGAATCAAAACCCGCCGCGCAGCCGGAATCGGATAAGCCGCAGCCAACGCCGCCGATGCCGAAGGAGATCGGCGGCGCGCCCGGCCCCGACCCGACGCGCTACGGCGATTGGGAACACAAAGGTCGCTGCACCGATTTTTAATTCACTGTCGCGGCGTCCAGCTCTGCACTTTTTTCCCGCCGCGGCACCGCCAGCAGCATTGCCACGAACAGCGCACTGGTCAGCACCCCCTGCGCCACGCTGAAGGCACGCGCATAAGCGCGCTCGTCCGACGCCGTTCCGAGCAATGCAAAGAACAGGGTGCCGATTGCCGCCACGCTGACCGCCCCGCCGACCTGCAGGCCGGAATTGACGATGCCGCTGGCCACACCGGCCTGGTGCGCTGGCACCTCG
>JASHVB010000681.1 GCA_030039695.1 Acetobacteraceae bacterium | reverse complement strand
CAATGCGTTCAAATTCGCATCAGGCATCTTGTCGTTCTCCGTCCACCGGCCGATACCCGGCCGAACTATCAGAGTACTGGACATTGGTGACCATTCGAATCCTCGCGCTCCTGCCGTTTCTCGGCGTACTGGTGGGTGCCTGTTTCTTCAATCGAGTCACGCCACTGGTTTTCGGCCTGCCTCTTCTGCTCGCCTGGTTGCTGCTCTGGTTGTTGCTGACCAGTGCCATCATGGCGCTGATCTATCGCCTCGATCCGGCCAACCGGCCGTCTGCGGTTGAGGCCGGGCAGCGGCCATGAGCGGTGCGCTGATTGTTATCGCCGCGACGGCGCTCATCGCGCTCGGTCTGGGGCTGAGCGCGCGCGCCGGACGCAAGATGGGCCTGGAACAATGGACAGTTGGTGGCCGAGGATTCGGCTTCATCCTGGTCTTCCTGTTGCTCGCGGGCGAGATCTACACGACATTCACCTTCCTCGGCGGCAGCGGGTACGCCTACGGCAAGGGCGGGCCAACTTATTACATTCTGTCCTACGGCGCGCTCGCCTATGTCATCTCTTATTGGATGCTGCCGCCGATCTGGCGGTATGCGAATGAGCGCAAGCTGATCTCGCAGCCGGATTTCTTCATTTCCAAGTATGAGAGCCCGACGCTCGGCGTGCTGGTGGCCCTGGTCGGAATCGTCGCGCTGGTTCCTTACCTGGTGCTGCAATTCAAGGGCCTCGGCATCATCGTCGAGGTCGCGTCCTACGGCGCCGTATCCCACACTCTGGCCGTATGGATCGGCGCGGCGGTGGCAACGTCGTACGTCATGGTCTCCGGCGTGCATGGTTCGGCCTGGACCGCGGTGCTGAAAGATGTCGCCATTCTCGCCGTGGTGCTGTTCCTGGGGATCTATTTGCCGCTGCACTACTATGGTGGCTACCGCGAGATGTTCAGTGCGATCCAAGCTGCCAAGCCTGGCTTCCTGGCACTGCCGCCGCACGGCCAGAGCCTTGCCTGGTTCGACTCCACGGTGTTGCTCACATCGCTGGGATTCTTCATGTGGCCGCATTCGTTCGGGGCGGTCTACACCGCAAAGCACGAGCGCATCTTCCGCCAGAACGCCATCGTACTGCCGCTCTATCAGATTATCCTGCTGTTCGTGTTCTTCGTCGGTTTCGCCGCGATTCTGCAGGTCCCAGGACTGACCGGCAGCAACATCGACCTGTCGCTGTTCTATCTGTCGCGCAAGACATTTTCGCCGTGGGTGCTGGGCGTCATCGGCGGCGCCGGCGTCCTGACCGCGCTGGTGCCCGGTTCGATGATCATGATGACGGCGGCGACACTGACAGCGAACAACGTATATCGCGCATGCCGGCCGTCGGTGAGCCACGATCATGTGGCGCTGGTTGCCAGATGGTTAGTGCCGGTGGTGGCGGTGGTGTCGGTCTGGTTCACGCTGCAAGGCGGCAAGACGATCGTCGCGCTACTGCTGATGGGCTACAGCTTCGTCACGCAGCTGTTTCCCAGCCTGATCATGAGTCTGAAACGGGCCAATCCGGTCCCGCGGGAAGCTGCGATCGCTGGTATCTGCGTTGGCGTAGCGGCCGTTGCGGCGACGACGCTGACCAATGCGTCGCTTGCCGCGCTGTTTCCGAGCGCCCCGCAAGTCGTGCAGGACCTTAACATCGGCATCGTCGCCCTGATCCTCAACGTCGCCACGATACTGGTGGTGACGGTGCTGGTGCGCGCGCTCTCGGTGCGCACGGCGGCGCAGCCGCAACGTTAGTACGCAGTCGTCGAACATATCGCGCGTGTGCCGCGTCCCGCGGCGGGCCTTCATCAGCAGGCCCACCTGCAGGTCACCGGCACAGCCGCTGAAAACGACCGGCAGTGCCGTTACAGACTTCCGGCGCGTTGCTGAGCCCCGGCTTCAGCTAAGGAGCCTGAACCAGTCCCTCGCGGCAGGGTCATCGATCGATCCAGAGGAGACGACCCGCAACGCGCTAGCCCGGGGTCGGCCAAGGTGCGGTCGCTGAGCCGGGCAGCTGTCCGCTTCGACGAGCACCACAAACAGAGTTGCGGCACCCGCTGCCTGGCGCGAATGGGCCACGTCGCCGTGCCACGGCACGAATTGTGCGCCCTGATCGAGCCATTCTGCCGTCCAATCCCGGCAATCGCCGCGGGCCAATCGCCCGGGAGCGTACGTGTGTTGGGCCTTAGTTCCGCCGGGATGGTCGTTCGCATCTGTCGAGGCATCGCCACGGCGCTGCTCGCTTCGTGCGCCGCATCGTGACGGTTGATCACCAATCGCGCGCAGAGGACGGACCAAGCCCGGCAGTCGTCTATTGTATCTTCCGGGATTGGGGCCTTTTATAGTACCCGCATGCCATTCGATGTGCGGGATTTTCCAGGTGTTCCGCCGGACGACCGGGCCGCCAGCCAGCGCAACCGCTGGTTGGTGGCGGGCTGGTTGTTCGGCGTCGCCGGGATGATCTTTGTCATGGTCGGCCTGGGCGGGGCGACCCGGCTGACCGGCTCCGGTCTGTCCATCATGGAATGGAAACCGTTCACCGGCATTCTGCCGCCGCTAAGTCACGCGGACTGGGATAAGCTCTACCATCTCTATCAGCAAATTCCGCAATACGCCCTGATCAACCACGGTTTCGGCCTAGACGGCTTCAAGCGGATCTTCTGGCTGGAATGGACCCATCGGCTCTGGGGCCGGCTGATCGGCGTAGCGTTCCTTGGTCCGCTGATCTGGTTGTGGGCCACCGGCCGCATTGAGCACCGGCTGCGGCCTTGGCTGTTGCTGTTGTTCGTTCTGGGCGGGCTGCAGGGAGTGGTCGGCTGGTTCATGGTCGCGTCCGGCTTCCGTCCTGATTCGACAGCAGTATCAGTGGACCGTCTGGAACTGCATCTGCTGTTTGCCCTGGTGCTTTACGCCGCGATCGTGTGGACCGGACTGTCCGTTTTACACCGTGATCCGGTGCGTGTGCCGCACGGCCGTCTGCTGCGCTGCCTCGCTGCGGGATGCCTCTGCCTGGTCGCGTTGACGATCGTGGCGGGCGGGTTCGTCGCCGGTACGCATGCCGGATTTGACTACAACACGTTCCCGTTGATGGAGGGGCAACTGGTACCGCCGGACTACGCCCGGCTGACACCCTTTCTGCACAACCTGACCGACAACCTCGCCGCGGTGCAGTTCGACCACCGCCTGCTTGCGACGCTGACGGCGGTTGCCGTCATCACCACCCTCGCCATTGGGTTTGGCGTGCGTCCGTCGTCGCGGGTGCGGTGGTCTCTCGTGGCACTCGGGGTGACGACCGCCGTGCAATACGCACTCGGTGTCGCCACGCTGCTGCTGGTCGTGCCGCCGGCGCTGGGCGTGATCCATCAGCTCAACGCGGTACTGGTCCTGACTGCCGCGTGTGCCCTGCTGCATGGTGTGCGTCCGGCATCAGTACGAGTGGCGCGCCGGTGATCAATCGCAGACGAGGCACGACCCCATGACCGCGCCCGTCAGGCCGCCGGCAGGGGTCGACCCGGAGACGCTCAGTGCGGTCATCGAGGCGCTGCCCGTCGGCATCACCGTCGTCGATCCTGCGCAGCGCATTGTACTCGTCAATCCGGCCTATTGCGCGTCGCTGGATCTGCCAGCGAATAGTTTTCCGGCGGGCATGCCGCTGGTGCAGGCGCTGCGTGTGGCAGCATATCGCGGCATGTACGGACCGGGCGATCCGGAAACACTCGCCGCTGATATGGCGGCGCTCGATCGCCAACGCCCGGGCCGGTTGCGCCGCCGCACGCATAACGGCCGCAGCTACGACGTGATCACCGCCCCGCTGCCTGACGGCGGCCACGTTGCCTGCGCGGTCGAGACGACGTCTCTCGTCGTCGCCAGAACCGAGGCGGAGACCAGCGTCACGCGTCTCACCGGTGCGCTTGCCACCTGGCGCGGCGGGTTCGCGGTCTTCCAGCCCGACAGGACGTTGCTCTACGCTAATCTGCGCTTTGCCGAGATGCTGGGCCTGCCGCCAGATGCCGTGCAGGCCGGCATGACGCTCGAGGCGATCCTGGATCTGATGGCGGCCCGCGAGGATTATACCGGCCGGGACGCTGCGGCCTTCATCGCGGCGCAGCGGGCACTGGACCGCTCCGCGTCATCAGCGGTGCGCCGCCAGCGCAGCAACGGCCAGGTCATCTGGATCGGCTCGGATCCGCTGCCAGACGGCGGATGGACCGTCACCCTTGCCGACATCACGCTGATCGCGACCACCGAGGACGAGGCGCAGCGCCGCGCCCGGTCGCTCAGCGTGGTGTTGGAAGCAATCCCGCATGGCGTGTGCGTCTATGGAGCGGACCGGCGCGTCACAATGTTCAACCGTGCTTACAGCGAGGTGATGGCGGGCGCGCCACTGGTGATCGGGGACCACATGGCCGACGTGATCCGCCGCCGCGCCGAGGCGGGCGAATACGGTGCCGGCAGTCCTGACCGGATCGCCGCGGAGCAACTCGCATACGACATCAGCCGCCCGCAGTTGCGGCGGAGGCGGCGGCCGAACGGAACGGCCATCGACGTACGCACCGCGCCGCTGCCGGATGGCGGCCACATCAGCGTCGTCACCGACATCACGCCGCTGACCAATGCGGAGGCTGAACTGTCGCAGCGTGCCGACCAAATCGCGGTGATGCTGGGGTCGATTCGACAGGGGATCCTGCTGTGGGGCGCCGACAAACGGTTGATTGCCAGCAACGGCGTTGCCGCCGCGTTGCTGAACCATCCACCCGGATTGCTCACGCCTGGCCGTACCGAGCCTGAGATCATC
>JASHVB010000680.1 GCA_030039695.1 Acetobacteraceae bacterium | reverse complement strand
TTTACCGACGGCGGCCGCACGATCCACCCGGCGCGGCTGATGCGGCTCGCGCTATCCTATGCTCGCGGCTTCGGCGCACGCGTGGTGCAGCATCCGGAGGAGCCGTCGCTCGCCGGCGGCGGCGCGGCGACGGAAGGCGAGCTCGCGACGCGCCTCGGCCTGCCAGGCATTCCCGCCGCCGCCGAGGCGATCCAGGTTGCCCGCGATATAAGGTTGGCAGAACTGACCGGCGGCGCGGTGCATTTTGCCCACATCTCCACGGCGGCCGCGCTGGCGCTGATCCGCCGCGCGAAGGAGGATGACATCACCGTCACCTGCGACACGGCGCCGCCGTATTTCGACCTGAACGAGACGGCGATCGGCGATTTCCGCACCTACGCCAAGCTGTCTCCGCCGCTGCGCTGCGACGCCGACCGCGTGGCTGTTGCGGCCGCGCTGGCTGACGGCACGATCGATGCCATTGCCTCGGACCACCAACCACGCGACGCCGATGACAAGCGCCTGCCATTCGCACAAGCCACGCCGGGGGGTGCAGGCCTGGCGACATTGCTCGGCGTGACGCTGGCGCAGGTCCACAACGGCACGCTGTCGCTACCGCAGGCGATCGCCCTGCTGACGTGTCGACCGGCGGCGCTGCTGGGCGTGGAGACGGGCCGGCTGATGAAGGACGCATGCGCCGACCTTTGCTTGTTCCATCCGGACAGGATCTGGCAGGTCGAGGCGGGCAAACTGCCCGGCAAGGCCCAGAACACGCCATTCGATGGCCGTGCACTGGAGGGTGTGGTGCTGGGAACGTGGAAGGGAGGGCGGCGCGTGTTTCGCTAGTCTCGCACTGGACGACCCGCGTCTGCCATCTGGCTCTCAACTGCAACCCGATTAAGCTCCGCTCGCACCTCACGGACTGCCCCCATGCCGCCTCCCGCCTGGATCGTCCTCGGCTACCTGTTCGGCTCGGTGCCGTTTGGCCTGCTGCTCACCCGAGCCGCCGGCCTGGGCGACATACGGCGCATCGGCTCCGGCAATATCGGCGCCACCAACGTGCTGCGCACCGGCAACAGGACGCTGGCCGGCGCAACGCTGCTGCTGGATCTGCTGAAGGGCGCAGTGCCGGTGGTAATCGCCAGCCTGCTCACTGGAGAGAGTGCAGGTCTGTGGGCCGGTCTCGGGGCGGTGCTGGGGCATCTCTTCCCGGTCTGGCTCGGCTTCAAAGGCGGCAAGGGCGTCGCAACCAGCTATGGCGTACTGATCGCCGCCGCCTGGCCAGTCGGAATCGCGGCTGGCGCCGTCTGGCTGGTTGCTGCGAGACTGTTGCGGATCTCCTCCCTGGCTGCGCTGATCTCCTTCGCGCTCGCACCGCTGATTGCCTGGGCACTGGGCGATACTGCAGTCGTCACACTCACCATAGCCATCGCCGCGCTGGTCTACGCCCGCCACCACAGCAATATTCGCCGCCTGCTTTCCGGTACCGAGCCACGCATCGGCAAGCACCGACAACCGCTCTAGCGACCGCCGGGACACTGCCCCCGGGCACGGCTGTGGTTGCACGCATCCTTGGTCAGCAGCGCCATCAACGCCTTGACCGCAGAGTTGAGACAGCCGTTGGGCCGGTGAATCGCGGTGATTGGGATCGTGGTGGGCATGGACCGGATAGTCAGCACCACGAGCGCGCCGCTGCGCACCCGGGCACGAACGCTGCTTTCCGGTACCAAGGCCAGACCGAAGCCAGCCTGCGCCAGGCGCTTTTGTGCCGTGTGGTTGTCCATCAGCGTGACCTCCACGTGATGGAGGCCGGCCCGAGCGCGCTCATAGGCGAGGGCCTGACCTGGCCCTCGCTCGCCCCGGGTTGCCGGAAAGCCGATCCAGCGCTCTTCAGACAGCAGGCGCGCGTCACTGACCCGGCGGCCGGCCAGGCGATCGCCCGGCACCGCCAGGGTCGTCTCTTCGCGTCATTCATGATCCAACCGCAAACTCGGCTCGATGCTAGGATTCTGGGCGAATGATGGGCGAACTTGTCTGGCTTGCAGTGGGGGTCGCGACCTCCGGACTCATCACCGGCATCCTCGCCGGCTTGTTCGGGGTCGGTGGCGGCGGGGTCATCGTGCCGTTGTTGTTCGAGGTGTTCCGGGTCCTTAACGTCCCCGATGCGGTGCGCATGCAGCTTTGCATTGGCACGTCGCTCGCGATCATTGTGCCGACGACGCTACGATCCTACCGCGCGCACAACGCAAAAGGCCTCGTGCTGCACGAGGTCCTGCGCCGTTGGACGCTGCCATCCATGGCGGGCGTTGCGGTCGGCGCGGCACTCGCGGCCGTTGCACCGCCAGCGCTGTTCAAGGCAACATTTGTGCTGATCGCCAGCGTGATCGCGACAAAATTGCTGATCGGCGGCGACCGCTGGGTGCTGGCCCGCGAGTTGCCTGGGCCTTCGACCATGACCGGCTACGGCTTCCTCATCGGTCTGGCCTCGTCGCTGATGGGCATCGCCGGCGGCTCGCTGGTGACGATGGTACTGACCCTCTACGGCAAGCCCGTCCACAACGCGGTTGCGACGGGCGCGGGCCTCGGCGTGCCGATCACGCTCGCCGGCACCGTTGGCTACGTCCTGGCCGGCATGCCGCACCGCGCTATGCTGCCGCCGCTGTCGCTCGGTTTCGTATCCCTGATCGGTGTCCTGCTGATCGCGCCGTTGTCGAGCTGGGTCGCACCGTTCGGCGCTCGGCTGGCGCATCGAATGCCGAAGCGCAGCCTGGAAATCGCGTTCGGCGTGTTCCTTTTGCTGGTCGCTGCGCGTTTCTTGCAGAGCCTGATCTCGCCGTTGGCATGACGCGAACCCTGTTCCCAGGCCTTTCGACCCCAGGCGGTGCGAAGCGATGCAACGAGCGCTCGCAACGGCCGTGCGGACGGCGGGGTCCCGGCAATCACAAAGCCCACGAAGGGCTCAGCGGTCACGAAGATCGGATCCCCCTCCTGATCTTTAGAGCCCCTCGCAGGCTTGTCGACCACCTGGAGCAAAGCAGGAGGCATGTGCCGGACATCGCCGCGTCTGATCGCTGCGTCATCGGCGCCGCCCTGCGGCGTGCCGTCATCTGGCCCGTGGCGGAGGCTGCGGCACGCCGCGGCCGGCTGCAACGGACGCCGGGCGGCGATGTTCACCGTGCTCGGCTCCCCGCTCCATCCCGCGCGGACGCCTCCGCCGACTTTGCTCCGCCAGGGTACGATCTGCACCGAGACCGTCGCCCATCTGCCCGAACCACTCGAGCAAGTGCCAGAATACAATACACTTTTTGACAGACCCGTGAGATCACACCGCGATTTTCCCCACCCCTCGGCAGATCGACCCGAACCGGATCTGGATCTGACGCGGGTCCGTTCCCAGCTGACCGGACTGCTGGCGCTGTCCCCACCCCGATTGACGATCCGGTGCGCCGCTGCCAGTTCTGTCCGGCCGCCGGCATGGCGGTCCTGCTGGAACTGGAGCTCGCCGGCCGCGTCGGAACGCTGCCGGGTGACCGCGCTGCATTGCTGACCGACGAGGCTCACTGGAACGAATGACCGACGTAGTTGTCGTCGAATCTCCCGCCAAGGCGAAGACCATCAACCGCTATCTGGGCGGCGGATACACCGTCCTCGCCAGCCTGGGTCATGTGCGCGACCTGCCGCCGAAGGATGGCTCGGTTCGCCCGGACCATGATTTCGAGATGGACTGGGAGTCCGACGCCCGTGGCGAGAAGCAGGTCGGCGCTATCGCCAAGGCGCTGAGGGGTGCCCGCACACTGTATCTGGCGACCGACCCTGACCGCGAAGGCGAAGCTATCTCCTGGCACGTTCGCGCTATGCTGGCCGACCGCAAGGCGTTGAAGGGCGTCGATGTCCGCCGCATCACGTTCAACGAGATCACCCGCAGCGCCATCCGCGCCGCGATCGCCGCGCCACGCGACCTCGACCAACCGCTGATCGAGGCGTACCTGGCCCGACGCGCCCTGGACTACCTGGTGGGCTTCACCCTTTCGCCGGTCCTGTGGCGAAAGCTGCCGGGCAGCCGCTCGGCCGGGCGTGTGCAGTCGGTAGCGTTGCGCCTGATCTGCGAGCGCGAGGCCGAAATCGAGGTCTTCCGCCCCCGCGAGTACTGGACGATCGAGGCGGACTTCATCACCCCCGCCGGCGCGCCCTTCACCGCCCGGCTGACGCACCTGAACGGCAAGCGGCTTGAGCAATTCGATCTGTATAATGAGAGCCTAGCGCGCGCCGCGAAAGCTGCGGTCGAGGCCGGCACTTTCACAGTCGGGTCGGTGGAGAAGAAGCGGGTCAAGCGCAATCCGCCGCCACCCTTCACCACATCGACGCTGCAACAGGAGGCCAGCCGAAAGCTTGGCTTCGGCGCGCAGCAGACCATGCGCGTCGCACAGCAGCTTTACGAGGGCGTGGACATCGGCGGCGAGACCGTCGGGTTGATCACCTATATGCGCACCGACGGCGTGCAGATGGCGCGCGAGGCGGTCGATGCGATCCGCAGTCACGTCCACGGCGCCTACGGCGCGGACTATCTCCCGCCGGCTCCGCGCGAGTACCAGACACGGGTAAAAAACGCGCAGGAGGCACATGAAGCGATTCGCCCGACCGACGCGTCGCTGACGCCGGACCAGGTTGCCAACGATCTAACCGCCGACCAGCGGCGGCTGTACGAGCTGATTTGGAAGCGCGCGGTCGCCTCGCAGATGCAGTCGGCCGAACTCGACCAGGTCACGGTGGAGGTGACCGATGGCAAGGGCCTCAAGTTGCGCGCAACTGGCTCGATCGTCGCGTTTGACGGGTTCCTGAAGCTCTACCGCGAGGACACCGACGACGCGGCGGAAGATGAAGACAATCGCATGCTGCCGCCGATGGCGGAACGGGACCCGCTGAAACGCGGCGAAGTACAGGCGCTACAGCATTTCACGCAGCCACCGCCGCGCTATTCTGAGGCGAGCCTGGTAAAGAAGCTGGAGGAGCTGGGAATCGGCCGGCCCTCGACCTACGCCTCGATCCTTTCCGTGCTGCAGGATCGCAAGTACGTGCGCCTGGAAAAGCGGCGGTTCATTCCGGAGGATCGCGGCCGGTTGGTGACGGCGTTCCTGGTCAGCTTCTTTGAGCACTATGTAGACACCGGCTTCACTGCTTCGATGGAAGAGAAGCTGGATGACATCGCCGACGGCCACGTGGACTGGCGGGCGATGCTGCGGGACTTCTGGGCGGAGTTCTCGGCCGCGGTCGATCAGACCAAGGACCTGAAGATCAGCGACGTGATCTCGGCGCTCGATGAGGAGCTCGGCCCGCATTTCTTCCCGCCGCGCGAGGACGGCTCCGATCCGCGCGCCTGTCCTGCCTGTGCAAACGGAAGGCTGGGGCTAAAGCTTGGGCGGTACGGCAGTTTCATCGGATGCTCCAACTATCCGAACTGCCAATACACGCGGCGTCTCGCGATCGAGTCCGGCGACGACGGGGGCGAAACGCTGAAGGAAGGCGTTCGCGTACTGGGCGAGCATCCGGAAACCGGCGAGGAGATCACCGTTCGCCGCGGTCCCTACGGCCTTTACGTCCAGCTTGGTGAGAACGGCGAGGACAAGAAGGCGCCGAAACCGCGGCGGACGTCGCTGCCAAGGGGCATGGACGGCGAGCAAATGACCTTGGAACAGGCGATCGGATTGCTGTCGCTGCCGCGCTTGGTGGGCATCCACCCGGAGACGAAGGAGAAGATCGAGGCGGGCATCGGGCGGTTCGGGCCTTATGTGCGCATGGGCGCGGTGTTCGCCTCGATGGATCGGGACGACGATGTTCTATCGCTCGGCATCAACCGCGCGGTTGATCTGCTGGCAAAGAAGCTCGCGAGCGTGCGGACGCTGGGACCCCATCCCGCTGACAAGGAATTGGTCTCGGTACGCAAGGGCCGGTTCGGCCCGTTCGTCAAGCACGGCAACATGGTCGCCAATCTGCCGCGCGGAGTGATGATGGATGAGATCACACTGGCGGAGGCGGTGACGCTGCTGGCCGAGAAAGGCAAGCCGTTGCGTCCGCGGGGTGCTGCCGGACGGCGCGGACGCGGTGCAGCCGGCACGGAGAGCGCCGCACCAGCCGCGGCTCGTGGCTCGAAATCAATGCCTCCGGCCAAGCCAACAGCAACTCGGCGCAAGGCAGCGGCGAAGCGCGCGGTCCCAGCGAAGCCGAAGGCAAAGACCAAGGCGCCAACGGGGAAACGTGCTGCGTCCCGCAAAAAGAAGGCAATCACCGAAGCGGCGCCGACAAAGACCACTGCGGGGCGCCGCGCCGCCGAATAGTGCCACGACGACCGATGTGCGGTGTCGCCATCGCTTGCTTCTTGCGTGATCATCACTCTCCGACTGTCTCGCGCCGTACGTGGCAACCGCAGCCTTTCACCTGCGGGCACGCGCGTTGACAGGATGCAGGCGTCTCTCCATCGTCCGGCCGCGCCAAGAGGGACGCAGAACACATGACAGCACATCCCCTGCAAAAGCCGATTGAGGCGCTGTGGGACAGCCGCGACAGCCTGTCTTCTTCGACCGGCGGCGAAGCGCGACGCGTGGTGGAATCGGCGCTCGACGCGCTTGACGCCGGCGCGGTGCGCGTCGCGGACAAGACCGCACAAGGCTGGCACGTCAACCAGTGGCTGAAGCAGGCGGTACTTCTTTCCTTCCGCCTGACCGACTCGGCGCCGATGGAGACAGCAGCTGGCGCCTTCGACAAGGTGCCGCTGAAGTTCACCGGCTGGGGTGCGAACCGGTTCCGCGAGGCCGGGTTCCGTGCGGTACCGGGCGCGGTGGTGCGGCGTTCCGCCTATATCGCGCCCGGCGTTGTGCTGATGCCGAGCTTCGTCAATGTCGGCGCCTGGGTCGGGCGGAACACGATGGTCGATACCTGGGCCACGGTGGGTAGCTGCGCGCAGATCGGCGCGAATTGCCACTTGTCGGGCGGCGTCGGCATCGGCGGCGTGTTGGAACCGTTGCAAGCCAATCCCGTGATCATCGAGGACGATTGCTTCATCGGTGCGCGTTCGGAAGTAGCGGAAGGCGTCATCGTGGAACGCGGTGCTGTTCTGTCGATGGGCGTGTTTATAGGCGCGTCGACCAAGGTGATCGACCGCGCGACGGGTGAGACCCACATCGGACGGGTGCCCGCTTATTCCGTGGTTGTGCCAGGGTCTTTGCCGGGCAAGCGGCTGCCGGATGGTTCGCCTGGGCCCTCGCTATACTGCGCGGTCATCGTGAAGACGGTGGATGAACAGACGCGCGCGAAGACGTCGATCAATGAGTTGCTCCGGGATTGATGAAGCCTCTACCGCGACGCGGGAAAGGCGGACGACGATGGTGAACCCCCTCGCCTTCGCTCAATCCCTGATCCGTTGCCCATCGGTCACGCCTGCCGATGCCGGCGCGCAGTCCGTCCTCGCCAACGCGCTGGAGCGCCTCGGCTTCACCGTCACGCGCCTCCGCTTCGGCAATATCGAGAACCTGTTCGCCCGCATCGGCACAGGCGCTCCGCATGTCTGCTTCGCCGGCCATACCGACGTGGTGCCCGCCGGCGCCACCACCGCCTGGTGCGGCGATCCGTTCGCGGCAGAAGTACGCGACGGCATCCTGTACGGCCGCGGCGCCTGCGACATGAAAGGCGCAATCGCGGCGTTCGTAGCCGCCACGTCGCAACACCTCGAAGCCGGCTCGCCGCGCGGTTCGATCAGCATGTTGATCACCGGGGACGAGGAAGGCCTCGCCACCGATGGAACCGTCCGCGTCCTGCCGTGGATGCAGGACAACGGCCACATCCCGGACTTCTGCATCGTCGGCGAACCCACCTGCCCCGTACGGCTCGGCGACATGGTGAAGATCGGCCGCCGCGGCAGCATCAACGCGACGATCACCGTGCATGGCACACAAGGTCACGTCGCCTATCCGCAGCGCTCCGACAATCCGATCCATCGTCTCGTTCGCGCGCTCGACGCACTGATCGCCGCACCGATCGACGCCGGCAGCGAATTCTTCCAGCCGTCGACCTTGCAGATCACCAACATCGATGTCGGCAACACCGTTACCAACCTGGTTCCTGCCGCTGCCCGTGCGATGTTAAACATCCGGTTCAATGACCGGCATAGCGGCGCCTCGCTTGCCGCCTGGCTGCGCGCAGCGCTGGCGCAATACGCCGATAATTTCGAAATCGTCGAGCAGATCAGCGGTGAATCCTTCCTGACCCAACCGGGCCCGATGGTGGACAAGCTGGTCGAAGCGATCCGTCGGGAATCCGGCATCACGCCGAAGCTCGACACCGGTGGTGGCACGTCCGACGCGCGTTTTATCGCGCGCTACTGCCCGGTGGCGGAGTTCGGCCTGGTCGGTGCCACCATGCACCAGGTCGACGAGTGCGTGCCGGTCGAAGAACTACATGCCCTCACACGCATTTATCGAGCCGTGATCGCAGCCATGCTGCCATGAACCCCGGCGCCGGCATTGTTCTTGCCGCGATCCTGGGGATCCTGCCCGGCATGATCGCACAGCGGAAAGGTCGCTGCTTCGTCGATTGGTGGCTCTACGGCGTGGCGTTGTTTGCCGTCGCTCTGGTGCATTCGCTGCTGCTGCAGCCACAACGTACCCGCTGTATCTACCGGGGCGTCTTCCTGCTGGCGACAGGACGTCCCGAGGGACTGGACTATTTCGGTGATTCACCGGCGCGTTTTCTGGCCAGCCTCGGCTCGTTGGCCTTGTGGCCGGCGATCGGCGTTGCCGCGCTCGCGGCCGGAAGCGGTGGCCCGGAAATGACGGCTGATGTCATGGCATCGGTGTGCGCCATCCTCGCGCCGCCGGTCATCACCTATGAGCTGGCAAGGCGCTGGGGCCGAGCGGCGCAGTGGGCGCGATTTGCGACGGGTTTCAACTGGTGCCAATGGGCACTCCCCGTGGCGGGATTCCTTCTCATCTCGATCATCAGCGGTCTGAACCGCAGCGGGCTGCCCAGCGACGCGGCGTTCGTGCTGCTGGTATGCGCATTCAGTGCCTACGGGTTGTGGCTGCACTGGTTCATCGCATGGCGTGGCTTGATTGTGTCCCGACTCCGCGCAGCGTTGCTGGTCGTGGCGGTGAACGCTGTCACCGTGGTGCTGGTGCTTCTGCCGCGGATGTTGGCTCAGGTGCATGCATGAGCCTCACGAGCTCCGTCAGTTCCGGGCTGCATGCCGCGTTCCTGTTGGCGCGCGGCCGCAGCGAAGGCATGCGCTACGTCCAAGCGGACGTGGACGGCGTGCATTGCAGCTTCTGGGCGTTGGCGGTGTCCGCACCGGCCATCGTCTGTCTGCAGCTGATCGTCTGGGTGCAGGAGACGGTCCCCACCAATGCCAGCCACGTGCTGGCACTGGACATGATGTCCTACGTCGTTGGCTGGCTCGGCTTTGTCGTACTCAGTTTTTACGTCGTCCCCGTGTTCAACCTTGGTACGCACTGGGGACGATTCGTTGTCGCCTGGAACTGGTGCAACGTGGTCGAGAACATGCTGCTGGTCGTCGGCTGCGTCCCGGGGCTGCTGCATGCGCCGCCGGCGATCGACGAGGCCTCGCAGATCATCACCACCGGGTGGGCGCTGTGGATTGAGTGGTATGCGATCAGACTGGCCCTCAGCGCGAGCGGCCTGGCGGCAGCGGCACTGGTGATCCTGGATCAGTTGATCGGCCTGTTGCTGGCTGGGTTCAATGTGACGCTGCTGGGCCACTGAAACACTGTACCGCGCCCGCCGTCGGCGGCAGAGGTCGGGCTGCGTCGGCGCCATGGGTGAGACCTGCTACGCACGATTGGTCTGACGCATCGCCCCTTACCTGGCGCCACGCAGGGTCCGCGCCCGCTCCGCGGGACAGGAAAATGGATCCACCGAATACGTCACTCGAGTCAGGAACAGCCCGTCCGCGGGGGCTGTCGGACCCGCAGCGGATCGATCTCGCGCCGCCAACGCAACGCCGACATCCGCTGGCCGCCAATTCCCGTCGCCCACCAGCTTGAGCGTGCCAACCATGTTGCGCACTTGGTGGTGCAGGAAGCTGCGCGCTTCGGCGACGACCTCGATCATCTCGCCATACCGGTTCACATCCAGCCGATCGAGGGTGCGCAACGGACTGTTCGCCTGGCATCCGGCGGCACGAAAACTCGTGAAATCGTGGCGCCCGAGCAGAGTCTGCGCCGCCTCATGCATCGCGGCCACATCCAGTGGCGCCGGCACGTGCCAGACCCGGCCGGCACTCAACGCGGGCCGGGCACGGCGATTAAGGATGCGATACCGGTACGCTCGGCCAACCGCCGAGAACCGCGCATTCCAACCCTCCGGTGCGGGCGCAGCCCGCAACACTGCAATCGGGTGCGGCTTCAAGTGATAGTTCAGTGCCTCACGCAGTCTGTCCGCGTTGAGCGTGGTCGGCAAGACAAGGTGCACCACCTGTGCCTCGGCATGCACGCCCGCATCGGTCCGACCGGCAACAGTCGTCGAAACCGGCGCACCGCCGGCAAGGCGCGCCGCCGCGGTTTCCAGCACTTCCTGCACCGAAAGCCCGTTGGTCTGGCGCTGCCATCCGACGAACGGCGCACCGTCATACTCCAGCATCAACGCCCAAACCGTGATCACCTGATCCGCCTGATCAGTGCCTGAGCCGCATGCGGATTGCGCAGTTTGGCGCCAGAAATGAAGTACAGGAACACGTCGCCATGTTCTGCCCAGGACCGCGTACGTTTCGCCCAGCGTGCGAGATCAGTCGCGCGATAGCCGGTCGCAACTGACTCCTCCGACCGCATCAGCCGTGCATAAGTGAAATCGGCTGTCGGCTCATCAATCGCAGGAAATCCATCCTTGTCAGCAAACACAATCGCCACATTGTGCCGGCGCGCGAGGTCATAGAAGCGCATGTCCTTGAAGCTCGGATGGCGGACTTCCAGCGCGTGCCGCAGCATCACGCCATTCACGTGGCGCGGCAACAGCGTGAGAAAGCTGTCGATATCTTTGGGATCGAACTGCTTCGTCGCCATAAGCTGCCAGTTGACCGGCCCGAGCCGGTTACCCAGCATCTCGAGGCCCTGTCCCACAAACCTGGCCACCGCTTGACCCGCCGTCGCGAGTTGCTTGCGGTTAGTGCAAAAGCGCGACGCTTTGACCGAAAATATAAAATTCGGTGGCGTTTCATCTCGCCACTTCGCCCAGCTACTGGGCTTGAAGGTTGAATAATACGTCCCATTGATCTCGACCGAGGTAAGCTTGCGGCTGGCAAATTCAAGCTCGCGCCGTCGGGTCAGGCCCTTCGGGTAGAAGGTTCCGCGCCACGGTTCGTAGGTCCAGCCGCCGATGCCGATATAGATATGCCCGGCCATATTCCTTCCCGGGGCGGTTAAGCTCGATAACGAAAGCTCACCCTAGCAGGGTGCCGGCCGGCACACGATGCCCGCGCAAGAAATCATCGGCCGCCAGCGCATTGCGACCTCCCAATTGCACACGGCGCAACCGCAGTGCACCCACACCACACGCCACCGTTAGGCGATCGTCGAGCACAATGCCGGGCGGCCCAGCACCATCCGCCAACGACGCCGAAAGCAGCTTTAGCGTCCCACCCTGCAACGTCGTGAAAGTCCCTGGCCAAGGGTCGAACGCGCGCACCTGCCGCTCGATCGCAGCCGCGTCGCGCGACCAGTCAATCCGCCCGTCCTCGCGCGCGAGTTTTGGCGCGTAGGTTGCGCTCCCGTCCAGCTGTGGAACCGGCGGCGGGTTCTCGGCCAACACGCGCAGGATCAGCTGCGCTCCGAGATTTGCAAGCGCGTCATGTAGCGAACCGCTGGTGTCTGCGGGGCCGATCCGCACTGCCTCGCGCAGTAACATCGGTCCGGTGTCCAGCCCGGCGTCCATTTGCATGATCGTGACGCCAGTCTCGGCATCGCCCGCCAGGATTGCGGCCTGGATCGGCGCGGCGCCACGCCAGCGCGGCAACAAGCTCGCATGGATGTTGAGGCAGCCGAGTCGCGGGGCGTCCAACATGGGCCGCGGCAGGATCAGCCCATAGGCGGCGACCACCGCGGCATCCAGTTCGAGGGCTGCAAATGCTGCCTGTGCTGCCAGATCGTTGCGCAGGCGTGCGGGCGTGCAGACTTCCAGCCCAAGCGCGTCGGCTGCGGCATGCACCGCGGAGCGGTGCACCGCGTGGCCGCGTCCGGCTGGCCGCGGCGGTTGGCAGTACACGGCGGCGATCGTGTGACCTGCCGCGTGCAATGCCCGCAGGGCCGGCACCGCGAAATCCGGGCTGCCCATGAATGCGAGGCGCATCAGGTCTTGGCGTTATTGCCAGGCGCACGCGAGACGCGACCTCCCCCTCCGCGAGGGGGACGGAACAAGCGGAGGGGGCGATGCCCACGACCTCGCTCCCTCACTCCAATCCCTTCCCTCACGGCGAGGAGGTGACGTTTGCTCGCGCCGCAGCCACCGACAAGCCTGCACCAAGGGACGCGCCTCTCGGGCCGTCGGCAAACTCAGCGTCCCCCGGCCTTCTGGCGCTGCTCTTTCGCCAGCTTGCGCAGGATCATGTTGCGCTTCAGGGCCGAGAGGTGATCGACAAACAGGATCCCGTCCAGATGGTCGATCTCATGCTGCAGGCAGGCGGCTAGCAACCCATCCGCTTCGATTTCCCGCTTTGCTCCACTCTGGTCGAGGTACCGCACCTTCACCCGCGCTGGCCTCGTCACCTCGGCATACATCCCGGGCAGCGACAGGCAACCTTCCTCGCGCGTCGCCAGCTCGTCGCTAACGGCGACGATTTCCGGATTGACCAGGCTGAGTGGATTCGATTGGTTGTCCGGCATCAGGTCGATCGCGATGACCCGCAAAAGCTGCCCGACCTGTGGACCCGCGAGGCCGATGCCAGGCGCACGGTACATGGTCGCGAACATGCGCGGCAGCAGAGCGCGCACAGCGTCCTGATCAGCCGACTGCACCGGGCGGGCGCGCGCCTTCAGCATCGCGTGCGGGGCGATCAGGATCGGTAGCGTATCGATGGTCTCCGAAGCCGGCGCAACAGCATCCATGCTTGCGCATGTAGCTTCGGTCACCCCGCGGATCAACGGCGGATCAGCACCCCCTCGACCACCCCTTGCAACCGCTTCGCAGGGTGCCAATCTGTTCCGCAGCCGGGATGCCGATTCGGGTCCTGGCGGACGCTTCGCTCTGAGGAGGGGGCCATGACGACACGGGTGTTCACCTCGCCGCTCTTTCTGGGCTTCGACCATCTCGAGCAAATGCTCGAACGGGCGGCAAAGACGTCGTCGGACGGTTACCCGCCCTACAACATCGAGCAGCTCAGCTCGACCGGGTTGCGCATCACGCTCGCGGTTGCAGGGTTCACGATGGACGAGCTGCAGATCACCCAGGAGGACAACCAACTGGTGATCCGCGGACGCCAGGCAGATGACTCGCAGGACCGGGTGTTCCTGCATCGCGGCATCGCCGCGCGGCAGTTCCAGCGGGCCTTCGTGCTGGCTGAGGGGATCGACGTGAAGGGTGCATGGCTCGACAACGGGCTGCTGCACATTGACTTGGCCCGACCGCAGCCGGAGCCACGAGTCAAGACGATCCAGATCACCAAGGCCGGGCAACCGGCCAGTGGCAGGCCAAATGGGGCCAGCCGCAGCAAGGTGCTGGAAAGTGAACCGGAGCGAGGGTGAGTCCGTAGAGGAAGAGATGCGACGGGAGCCGAAGATCGGTCCCGGCTGCACCAGAAGGGCGACGGTGCTCGCAGAGGCCGCGCCAGACAGGAGACAGAAAATGGATATGAATCCGACCAACCATTCCGATGACCCGAACGGCGTGCCAGCGCCGGTGGTGGTCGATATTCGCACGATGTCGCCCGAGCAATTCGCTCAGCTCGGCATGACAAAATTGGCGTATGTGAAGCCGGTGATCGTGAACGGCACAGCAGGCTTTGCCATTCACGCCGCGGACGGGACGCCGATGGCGATCGCCGACAACCGCGACGTCGCGCTAGCGGCGATCGTGCAGCACGAGATGGTGCCCACGCTGGTGCACTGAACGTGCACCTCTCCCGCAAGCGGCGGAGCTCGCCCCGAAACGGCGGCCAACCGCAAGCAAGTCTGGTGCGAATTTGGCGGGACCAACCCGTCGCCCCCCGGAGCACTGGGCGCGCCTCAAGTTTGCGTCTCCGAAGCGAAGCATAGACGATGGTGTGGTGGTCGGCGTGATTGGCGCCACACCGGCCCGCGATGCCGCTCCGACCTCGCGGCATGCGAGCTTGAGGCTCTCAGCCGCCGACACTGAGAGCTGCGGGCGACGGTGTAGGTAGCGTGCCGCGTCGTTTGGGCTCGCCACGCATCAAGGTCCCTCTGCCGTCAGGTCGGGGCGGAAGGAAGACGCTGCATGACCATCGACATGGTGCCTCTCTCGCAAGCGGGAGAGGTATCGTGCAAGCTATTGCGCCTTGAACTTCTTGTGGCAGGCGAGACAGGCTTGGCCGACCAGCTTCACCTGGCCGGGAATTGCCGCCGTGTCGTCCGACTTCGCCAGCGTCGCCAGCTTGTTCGCCTCGGCAATGAAATGGTCCGCCGCATTGTGGAAACCCGCCGGATCGGACCAGATTGCCGGCAGTGCTTTGGTATTGTCGCCGTGATCGCTGCCCGGCGGGAACAACCCCGGGTACTGGGTCATCCAGCGGGCCATCGCCTTGGCCGGTTGTTCTAGCGCCTTGACGTTGCCGTGCTGGGCCACCACCGCCCGGATGCCGGTGAAGGTGCCCGCCATCAGGTCCTGGCCGGCCTGTCGCGTCGCGATCGGATCGAAGCCCTGAGCGTACGCGGCACCGAACCCGACCGTGACCAGTGCCACAATGAAAGCAAGCTTCTTCGTCATGCTGTCACCTCGTTCCCCTCACCGGTGCGGAATCGCGGTTGCAAGGCCGCGCCCGATTGGCCGATCTACTACCCGATACCTGCGCGCACGGACAGTGTGCCATTCACCAGGCAAAAGGACGATCATGCCGCGCATTCGATCGATCGCCGTGTTTTGTGGCTCGCAGCGAGGCAACGACCCAGCGTTCGCCCAGGCCGCACAAGCACTCGGCCGCGGCTTGGCTGAAGCCGGCATCAGGTTGGTCTACGGCGGTGGCCGCATCGGGTTGATGGGCGTGGCAGCCGATGCGGCGCTCGCCGGTGGCGGCGAGGTGGTCGGCGTGATCCCCGATTTCCTAATGCGGCGCGAAGTCGCCCATCCCGGCGTGACTGAGCTGGTCAACGCCGACAGCATGCACGGCCGCAAACAGCGTATGTTCGAATTGTCCGACGCATTCGTCTCCCTGCCTGGGGGCCTCGGCACGTTGGACGAGAC
>JASHVB010000073.1 GCA_030039695.1 Acetobacteraceae bacterium | reverse complement strand
GGCCGGACTGTACGTGCCATTCACGGATATCGGTGCCGCCGTGATGAAGATGCTGGCGGATACCCGCGGTATCACCATCAGGGACACCGACAAGCAGGAGCTCACCGAGAAATTCTCGACGATGCCACCGCATCCGGAGGTGCCCGCAGCGTTGCGTAAGCTTCGAGCGGCTGGTTTTCGCCTGTTCACGCTCACGGACAATTTGCTCGAGGTCCAGAGCCGTCAGCTTGAACATGCCGGCATCGTCGATCTGTTTGAGCGACGTTTCAGCGCAGATGGCGTGAAACGCCACAAGCCTGCGCCCGAGGCCTATGGGTATGTCGAGAACGAGCTGCAGGCCAAGCCCTCGCAGTTTTGCCTGATCGCCTGCCACACCTGGGATACCTTGGGCGCCGTCGCCGCCGGGTGGGAAGCCGCTCTCATCAGGCGCATCGGGAACGATGTGCTGGGAGTCGGTCCTCAGCCGCAGATCGTCGGTGATGATCTCGATGATGTCGCCGATCAGCTTATCGCGCGGCACACCACGCCACGGCCCGCATCGCGGCATTGAACGGCAATGCGATCGGGACGAAGGAGCGGACCATGTCGATGAATGATGGCGTGGCGATTGTACTGGTGCATGGCGCCTGGGCGGATGGGTCGAGTTGGGCAAAGGTCGTACTTGGTCTGCGCGCTGCGGGACTAGAATCGGTTGCCGCGCCATTGCCGCTGACGTCGCTCACGGATGACGTGGCCGCGGTTGAGCGCACGATTGAGCGGGTCGGCCGGCCAGTCGTCTTGGTCGGACACGCCTATGCCGGTGGCGTAATCGGGCAAGCGCGGTCGGACAACATCAAGGCGCTCGTCTATGTCGCGGCACTCGCCCCCGATGAAGGCGAAACTGTTGCCGACGTCTTCTATCGCGCGGAGCCGCATCGGTTGGCGCCAAAACTGGCCCCCGATGCCAATGGGCTTATCTGGCTGCCGGCAGATGCTTTTCCGGCAGCGTTCGCACCGCATGCTTCCGCTGAGGAGCAAGCAGTGCTGTTCGCCGTTCAGCGGCCGATAGCCGTGCCATGCATCAGCACCAAGGTCGGACAGCCGCTCTGGAAAGACCGACCGAGCTGGTTCCTGCTGGCTGAGGCCGACCATATGATTGTCCCCCCAACACAGCGGTTCATGGCCGAGCGGATGAAGGCGAACATCCGTACGCACGCAGTCGACCATACGCCATCCGTCACCGCGCCTGACCGCGTTGTGGACATCATTCTGGAGGCGGCGCGCGCCGTCTGAACAGCCCTCTGAAGGACCGCAAGCTGATTCGTGGGAGGCAGCATGAGCCGTATCGCATACCGCACAGTCGATGTTGACGGCTTCAATATATTCTACCGCGAAGCCGGAGAGCGTGAAGCGCACACGCTGCTCTTGCTTCACGGTTTTCCCACGGCGGGCCATATGTTCCGAGACCTGATTCCTCTTCTGGCCGATCGTTACCGCGTCGTCGCGCCGGATTTGCCCGGCTTTGGTCAATCCCACGTGCCAGTGCCTGCAACGTTCAGGTATTCGTTCGACAGTATTGCGAACCTGATCGACCGGTTCACCGACGTGATTGGCCTCGGCCGGTTTGCCATGTACGTTTTTGACTATGGTGCCCCGACCGGATTCCGCATTGCGGCGAAGCATCCCGATCGAGTCACCGCCATCATCTCGCAAAATGGCAATGCTTATGAGGAGGGGTTGAGCGAAGGCTGGACCCCGATCCGGGCATATTGGGAAGACGCTTCGGCGGCAAACCGCAATGCGCTGCGCACGTTCCTCACACCCGAGACGACCAAGTGGCAATATGTGCATGGTGTGCCTGATCCGAGCGCCGTGTCTCCGGATGGCTACTCGCTCGATAATTTCTACCTGGCCCGTCCGGGTCAGGAGGACATACAGCTCGATCTGTTTGGCGACTACAAAAGTAACGTCCAGCTTTACCCTACCTTTCAAAGGTACTTTCGGGCTCATAAACCAAAGCTGCTGGCGGTGTGGGGCCAGAACGATCCCTTCTTTCTTCCGGCGGGGGCAGAAGCTTTCCGGCGCGATATTCCCGATTCTGTCGTCCGATTCTTCGACACCGGGCATTTCGCGCTGGAGACGCACGCGAACGAGATCGCAGCAGAAATTCGCGACTTCCTCGGCGACTGACAGCATTGAGGGCCTCACCCGAGCCGATCCGAGGCGCGCCGATTGATGGAGACGGAATCCAGTGAGATTGACGATGGGGCGCGATCTCTGCGCTGCGGTGGTCTCGCTAAGCCGCGCTCGGTTGCCACGCATCACGGTACGGCCCAGCACCAGCAGCACGAGGTGATTCTGACGCTTCGAGCCTCACGACGTTCTGTGCTAGATTTACGCCGCTGATCGGCTTAGGGAAGCCAGCGTCCAGCTATCTGGAACGTCGACCGGCCGGTGATCAGACATGCCAGGGCACCGGGTCGGAGACCGCACCAGCCAGCGTCCGGATGATTGTGCACGCTTAACCGTCCCGGAGATCGCTCGGCCCACACTATGTAGCCGGTCGGACATTGGCGGTGCCGTCCAGGAATTGCAGTTTGTCGGTTTCTGATCAGCCCAAGGCCAGCTGCCGTGGACCACTGATACCGCACGGTTCCCGCCGAGCCCGTATTTGGAGGCAACGCTGATGGACGATCGACAGGTGATCACCGGGGGACTCGTGCTCGCCGACCCGGCTGGCGGTGCCTACCCGGGGGACATCGTGCTGGAGGGCGACAGCATCGCCGCAATCGTCCCGCCTGGCAGCGTCGCCAACGCCAAGTCGGTCGACGCGGCGGACCGGCTCATCATTCCCGGACTGATCAACGCCCACACCCATGGGCATGGCGGATTGGCCAAGGGTATCGGTGACCGCTGGTCGCTAGAACTGTTGCTCAACGCCGGCCCATGGATCAATGGCGAGCGCAGCAGCGAAGATCGCTATCTGTCCACCCTGCTGTCCGCGGTGGAGATGGTGCGCAAGGGCTGCACGGCCTGTTACGACCTATCCGTCATGCTGCCGGTACCAACGGTGAAAGACCTGCACGCGGTGGCGCAGGCCTATGCCGATGCCGGCATGCGGGCGGTCATTGCGCCGATGATCGCCGACCGCAGCTTCTACCAAGCCATTCCTGGGCTGCTTGACGCCTTCCCAGCGGAACTGCACGCGTTGGCTGATGCCATGCGTACCGCTGCGCCAGAGGCGATCCTGGCGCCAATTCGCGAGGCCGCCGCCCGCTGGTCCTATCCGCGCGACCATATCCGTCTGGGCATCGCGCCGACAATTCCGCTGCACTGCTCGGATGACTTCATGCGGGCCTGCCACAACTTGGCAGCAGAGTTCGAATTGCCGCTGCAGACTCATCTGGCGGAATCGCCGGTGCAGCGCGCCGCCGCCCAGCGCCGCTACGGCACCACGCTCACTGCGCATCTGCATCGGCTTGGCCTGCTCGGACCGAACTTCAGCGGGGCGCATGCCGTGTGGATCGATGCCTCGGAGATCGATCTGCTGGCTCGCCATGGCGGCACGCTCGCGCATAACCCCGGCTCCAATCTGCGCCTCGGCAACGGCATCGCCGACATGCGCCGCGCCATCGCTGCCGGTGTGACGATCGGCGTGGGTACCGACGGCTCATCGTCTGCCGACAACCAGAACATGTTCGAGGCAACCCGCCTGGCTGCCTTTCTATCACGCGTATTCGACCGCGCTCCGGCCGAGTGGATCGGCGCCGCGGAAGCCCTGCAGCTGGCAACTGAAGGCAGCGCCGCAGTCCTCGGCATGGCCGGCCGGATCGGCCGCATTGCCCAGGGCTACAAGGCCGACCTGGTGTTCCTTGATATGACCCACGTCAACCTGGTGCCGCTGAACAATGCGGTGCAGCAGGTGGTGAACGCCGAGGACGGTACGGCCGTGCGCGATGTGATGATCGGCGGACGCTTCGTGTTGCGTGACCATCAGTTGCCAGGGTTGGACTGGCCAAGGATCGTGCAGCGCGCCCGCGATGCCGCGGCGCGCCTCGCC
>JASHVB010000679.1 GCA_030039695.1 Acetobacteraceae bacterium | reverse complement strand
CTGGAATAAACCATTCAAACATCGGAGCAGCCGAGCAGCATTGCTGGATCTTCCATGGCAAACAGGATATCGCCATGGAAGCGGAATCCTATGACGGCATCTTGAGAGTCCAGCATGCGCGATCTTGCAAACCGAGAAGGTCCGGGCACCCATCGTGAGTGACAACGACAAACCAGAACTAGAATCTGCCAGCGCCACGCTGGTCCTATCACCGGAATCCAACGCCTCCCCGGAACAAATGCAGGAAGCGCGCATTCGCCGCGCTTGGGGTCTGGACGGCGAGGCGCCGCGAATGCGTTTGCCGGACCGGGTCGAGCCACAGCCGATGCCGCGGCCGGCGGAGCGTTTCACTCCCGGCACCCACAAGCGGCGTTTCGTGCAGGACGGCGAGGTACCCGTCACGCTCGTCCACGGCCTGACCGGCGTGCGACGCGAGCACCACGAGCCGAGTGCGGCACGCGCGGCCGCGCCGACCAACCGGTTGGAGGTCGCGGAAACAGCCCTCGCCGCCGAGATTTCGTCGCGCGAGAGGGCGGAAAAGGCGCTCGCCGAATCGCAGGCCATCGTGCAGCAGCTGCAAACCAAGCTCGGCCATGCGGATCTAGCGCATCAGGACGCCGTAGCAACGCTGCAACGCGAGAAGGAGACGATCGCCGACCTGCGCGCAGCGCTGGCCGAAGCCGAGGCGCGGGCAGTGGCCGTAGAGGCGGCGCGCGTCGCGGCAGAAAATGCGCTGGCGGCAGCACAAGCGCGACCGGCCATCAACGATGAGACGGTTTCACGACCTGAGCCCGCGCGCCGAGGCCGTAAGCCCAAGGCGCTCGCCACCTCGACTGATCGTGCAGCAGCCGCAGTCGCACCAGCGAAAAGCGCCGCCGCGACATCCGCGCGAGAGCCAAAGCCGGTTCGTTGGTGGCTGACGCCGAAGCGCAGCACGAAGGTGCGGTAGTTTCGACGCGGGCATGTTCCCTCCCTCAAGGGGAGGGAAATTCTGTGCCTTGCCAGGACCGACAAGCCCCAGCAATTCCCGACCATGACTGGCCACTCATGATCGGGATCGCTCGCTCGGGACAAGCCAACGGGCCGCGAACGCGTCTGGCAATGAAAGTAACCGCGCGCGCTACTTCACCGACGAAAATGACGTCGGCGTTAGGATGAAGTTCTTTACGTTAGCCACGATCGCGCCGTTCGCTTCAGTCTGCGCGCGCGCGCTCAGCCAGTCGGGATCAGCACCGAAGGCAGCCCACTTCTTTTCGCGTTCGGCAAGCGATTCCCAGGTCAGGAAATAGTAAAGCGTCTGGTTCGAATCGCCGATTACTGTCGTCCAGAAGCCGGCCTGGCGAATGCCGTGCTTGTCCCATAGCTTCAGAGTGATCGTGTCGAAGCGCTTCAACAGATCCGGCAGGCGGCCGGGAACGCACTCATAGATACGCAGTTCGTACAACATGTCTGGTCCCTCCCGTGCAGCAGCATGCGTTGTGGCGCGGCGGCCGGCAAGGCCGGTTTATCCCACGCGGTACTGTGCCACGACTTTTTCATCGAATGCCAGGCCGAGGCCTGGCTTGGTCGGCAGGACCAACTGGCCTTTTTCGATCGCCGGCGTTTCCTGGTACAGCTTCAGCATCCAGGGCATGTATTCCACCGTCAGCCCGTTTGGCACTGCGGCGACCAAGTGCAGATGCATCTCAGGCACCACGTGGCTGACCACCGGGAGGTTGAATGCTTCCGCCATACCGGCGACCTTCATCCACTGCGACGGACCGCCAACGCGGCACAGGTCGATCATGATGTAGTCGACCGAGCGTGCCTCGATCATCTGCCGGAACGGGGTAATGCCCCACAGATATTCGCCGCCGGCGATTGGTGTCGACAGCGCCTCGTTGATGCGCGCAATACCCTGGTAGTCGTCGGCGCTCGTCACGTCCTCCAGCCAGAACAAGCCAACATCCTCGGCGCGCTTGCCGATGTCGATCGCTTGTTCTACCCGCCAGCGCTGGTTGATGTCGCACATCAGCTTGATGTCTGGCCCGATCGCGTCGCGCACCACGCGCACGCGGCGGACTTCTTCGGCCGGCGATGGATTGCCCGGTAACGCCATCTGCGTCTTCATCTCGATGAAGCCTTTGTCTACCAGACGGCGCGCGGCGGTGGCCGCCTGCGCGTCGGTCAGCCCCCGGCGCAACGAGCCTGACGCATAGGTGTTGATCCGGTCGCGATTGCCGCCGAGCAATTTCCACAACGGCTGGTCGAGCGCCTTGCCCTTGATATCCCACAGCGCGGTGTCGATCGCTGACAGTGCCAGCGTGAAAATGCCAGCAGGGCCTGCCGAATCGGCGGCCAGCCGTAGCTTGCGCACGATCGCCTCAATGCGCAGCGGGTCATCGCCGACGATCAACCCGCACAGCTCATCGAGTGCGGTGCGCAGACTGCCGGTCATCGCACCGCCGTACAGCGTGAGGCCAATGCCCTCGATGCCATTGTCAGTGCGCAGGCGCACGATGACGACGGGACGCAGACGGTTGGCGTCCTCCGGCATATCGGCCAGCGGATCGTCTTCCGGGATGCGCAGGACGTCGGTCCGGCTGCTGGTGATTTTCATGATGCGTCTCTCCCGGATCTGCGTGTGCGAACCGACGATAGACCGGGATCCGCTGATGGCAAAGCGCCCGGACATGGCAGCGTAGCAGAACAGCAACCTTTCCGCGAGCAGGGTTCTATTTGATGGCTATACGATCGTGTTTGATCTCTCGGGCGTGCCCGAAAGCCAGTCGTCGCCACCGCCGCTTACGATCAACTGACAAGGTGTCTGTTAACGGAGCGCGAGCGAGAGACAGCGGAGGTCGGTATTGCCGCGCGTACTGATGCGTGACCAGTCATCCAGGGACAGGCTGCGTGAAAAACGCTGGGATAGACCTGATCGATTGGGGACAGTGAGGCGGCGAGCGCGTGATTTGTTGTGTCGCACCAACGCCGCCGTTGGTCGTACTGCTCTCAGTGCGTGCGAAATCGGCGAAGCAGTACCTGACGGATACGGACGAACTGGCAATCAGGAACGCGCGGCATGCGTTCCGCCCGGTGCAGACTGCGCGGCAAAGCAAGTGCACATGCGACACGCGAGGCTGCAGCGCAGGTGGGTGACGAAGCCAGGCTGCGAAGCTACCAAGTCGTCGTCGCGCAAGCCGTGGATGGTGCCGGATTGCGCCGACATCCGTCATTGTCGCGGACGGCATTTGCCCGCAGCCTGGGATCGGGGATGACCGCCGTGCCGGCCTGGAACAGGGGCGACGACAGAACCATACTGCGCGGATCCTGCTCGCGACGATTACGCACGCGCTGAACGGGCTTCAGTGCGCGCTGGCCGCAGCGCGCGCGCCACCCGAAACGGTGTCGGCCGGGCATAGCTCTGCTGCTATTCCCGTCGTCGTGTCATCGTCCATACGGTGATGTCCCACGCATTGTGAATGGCGATAACCAACAACAGGCTCATTGCCACCGCCAGGCCAACGCATCCGTCGCGCGTTCGCCACAGCATCAGGGCGCCCGATCCGATCTCAAACAGATAGCAGGCGATCGGCAGCAACATATACCAGGTGCGGTCCTCAAGGTCGATCGAAGCGCTCAACCCGTCTCGGACCGTATCGCGCCAGGTCAGGACGGAATAGACAAGCCCAAATATCCCGCACGCCAGGAGCAGCGGGCCCAGCACGAAGCGGCTTTGCAATGGTGCCAGGATAATCAGGCTCGCGGCGAGGACACTGCTGAAATGAACGACGGTGGCGGACAGAAACACGCGCAGCGGAGCGCGGCGGTTGGGCGTGAACACGCCGGTGGCAATCGATGCGGTGACGAACAACAGTGCGACCATGGTCGCCGATGCGCCACCGAGCAACGTGTAGAACTCATCCCAGGGCTGGATCACATTCTCGAGCGACAGCATATCGAGCGTTCCCTCACCTTCGAGCCCTGCAATCATCGGCGCCAATATACCGGCAGGGGCGCGGCTGGTCGAAGCAATCGGGCCGTTGATCTCCGCCGAACCGGGAGTGCCGGCGTTGCGGCGGCACGAGGACGGATCTTGCGGGATTCGCATGGTTGGCTGCCATCAGTATTCCAGTACAAAGCCTCGTAGAGGCCGGTACAGCGTTTCACACGAAGAATTATCGGTCTTGCAGCTGCGAAGGCGGGGAGATTGTGCACCATCGCGCAGCTCGCAGCGCACACATCGAACGACGACATGATCCAGCCTGCCGGGCGGACCGGTCACCATGTTGTCGTTTGCGAGGTGGTCTCTGAGCCGGCGAACCCGGCGTCGGCCGTGTTGCGCGCTGCGCTAGGTTTCGCCATGGTCGGTAGGGAGGCGATCCATAACGGCAGCAAGACGGTGCAATATCTGGCACGGCGGATGGGTAAACCTGCGGACGCCTCGCGTGATCGTGCCGACCTCTGCCGCTATATCGGCCAGGACCAGGCTGCGACGGAAATGTTCTCGGTCCTGCGCCCGCACAGGAGACAGTTGCATGCCCTACAAGGTCCAGGTCGGTCCACCACAAATCGCCATTCATCAGGGAATGACCGTCTTGGTCACGGAGCCCGACGGCGGGGTCCAGTGGGCGACAGAGAAGGGGCTGTTTTTCCTTGATACACGGCTGATCAGCGGCTGGACTGTCGCAGCCAATGCTGAACCGTGGGACCTCCTGAACGGCGGCGCCGTCGCCAATGACGCGGCGCACATCTTTCTCACTAACCGATCATTCCTGACGGAGGACGGTCCGGTCGCGCCCCGCACACTGAGTTTCGTGCTCAGCCGCGCGATCGATGGTGGGCTACATGAGGATCTCGACATCCACAACTACGGCCAACGGCCGATCCGCTTTATTCTAGAAATCGCCATCCGGTCCGACTTTGCCGACACGTTCGACGTGAAGGCACACCGCGCTATCCGCCGCGGGCGCAGCACAACCGAATGGTCCGATCTGCGGCAGAGCCTGCTTACGACGTACCGCAACCAGGATTTTCAGCGTTCGATGACCGTCACGCTGGGCAAGGATGGGCCGGAGGCGTCGTACGCCAACGGCCGGCTTGCCTTCGAGGTGAAGTTGGTTCCCGGCGCCACCTGGCATTGCTGTCTCTTGTATGAATTTGCCGACGGCATGCGACATTTCCGCGCGCCGAACGACTGCGTGCAGCATGGGTCGTCGCGCCACGCCGCGGGCCAGCGTACTTGGCGCGACACGGTGCTGAAGCTGCATACCAGCAATGAGGAGTTCTATCGCCTGTACAATCAGGCAATCGAGGACATGTCGGCACTCCGTCTGCCGATCGACGGCACCGACCACATGGTGTTTGTTCCGGCCGCCGGGCTGCCGTGGTTCATGGCGCCGTTTGGCCGGGACAGCCTGATCGTGTCGCTGCAGAACATCCTGGTCTATCCGGAGTTCGCGCGCGGCGCACTGGACGTGCTGGGGCACTGGCAGGCGACCGAACGCGACGACTACCGCGATGCCGAGCCAGGCAAAATCATGCACGAGCTGCGCTACGGTGAACTCGCGCACTTCAAGCTGATTCCGCACACTCCTTATTACGGTACGGCGGACGCGACGCCGCTCTATCTGATCACACTGCACGCGGCGTGGCGCGCGCTCGGCGATATCGAATTGCTCCACCGGCATCGTGCGAATGCCGAGGCGGCACTGAACTGGATCGACCAGTACGGCGATCGCGATGGTGATGGGTTCCAGGAATATCAGACGCGCTCGCCGGTCGGCTATGAGAACATGGCGTGGAAGGATGCCGGCGATTCGATGGTGTACGATGACGGCACGCCGGTGAAGGGGCCTAAGGCACTGTGCGAGTTGCAAGGCTATGTCTATGACGCGTGGCAGCGCTCGGCGGAGATCTTCGAGGCGCTGGGCGAGCCGGAACGCGCCGCCGAATTGCGTGCCAAGGCTGCGACGCTGTATCGCCGGTTCGACGAGGCGTTCTGGGACGAAGCCACGGGCTTCTATGCTTATATGCTGGACGGGCAGAAGCGGAAGGTGCTGACAGTCGCGTCGAACCCCGGACATCTGCTGTGGTCCGGCATCGTGCCACCGGAACGTGCCGCGCGCGTTGTGGCGCGGCTGATGGCGCCGGACATGAACACGGGATGGGGTATTCGCACGCTGTCCTCGCGGCATCCGGCGTTTAATCCCTATTCGTATCAGAATGGCTCGGTTTGGCCGCACGACAACAGCCTGATTGCCTTGGGGTTCAAGCGGTACGGGTTCACCGATGAAGTAGGGCAGATCGCTCGTGGGATTTCCGAAGCGGCGAGCCATTTCATGTTGAACCAATTGCCGGAGCTGTATGCCGGGATCGCGCGATCGGAATCGGCGTTCCCGGTGCAATACCTGGGCGCGAACGTGCCGCAGGCCTGGGCGGCGGGTTCGGCGTTC
>JASHVB010000678.1 GCA_030039695.1 Acetobacteraceae bacterium | reverse complement strand
TGGGACGACACGCGAGAGGCGGTGGCCGACCTGATCATCGACACGGTCAATGACTGGGCGCCCAACTTCAGGGCCTCTGTGCTGGGGCGTATGATCCTCTCACCTCTCGACCTGGAACGAAAATTCAGTCTGACTGGCGGGGACATCATGCATGGCCATCTGTCGCTGGAACAATTGTGGGCTGCGCGTCCAGTGTTGGGCTACGGCAGTCATCGCACGCCGATTAAGGGCCTCTATATGTGCGGCGCGGGAACCCATCCCGGCGGCGGCGTGTCCGGCAACCCGGGGCGCAACGCTGCACGCGAGATCCTCCGCGACCGCCGTTTATTCACCGCGATCGGGCTGGCCCTGCGCGGCCGCTGAGTCTGCGAGCGAATACCGGCTAACGCGCGTTTTGGTCGCTCGCTTATGGCATAGTCCCGAGCCAAGACGGAACTCAGTGACCTAGTTCCAAAGAGCTCCGGTCAAGGATGGTGTTTCCCTGAGGTTGTACGTAGAAACCTCGGACTAGCGGCTCACGTGCTCTTGCGGACGGGACCAATGACCGTCAACCCCACCTCGATGTCGAGGGTAGCAGCAATCCCCCGGCCGAATCGATGCCGACGAATATCGCAACGATGACGGCAGGGCGCCATTTGAGACTCACGCATGCGTGTGGACCTGGAACCATCCGTGACGATCGCGCGTGACGTGCACGACACGCGGACGTGAAGCGCAAGTTTACACTCAGCGAAACTCCGCCGCATTGCTGACAGATTCGCCCTATTCTTCCTCCCACCAGCGGAGGAGTGGAGAAATGATGCGAGGCATCGCAATCGCGTTGGCGGTGGCGCTCACCTCACTCCCGGCGTCGGCTCAATTGCGATCCATACCAGCACCTACAACTATCCGTGCCGTGGTATTGCCGGCCGGTTCCTGTATTTCGTCGCCCTTCGGGCCGCGCATCTTGCCAAACCACCCTCAGGCCGGAATCTTCCATAATGGCGTCGATTTGCCAGCGCCCGAAGGGACGCCTGTACGCGCTGTCGCACCAGGAAAGCTGCTTCGCATAGAGAATGGCGGTCCCGGCGGGCTGGAAGTACTGATCCAGCATGTCGGTTATGTCAGCGTATATAGCCATCTGGCGTCCATTGCGCCCTCGCTGGGAAAAGGCGTGATAGCCGCAGGTGATGATATAGGGATTGTCGGTCATACCGGCGTCAGCTTTGGCCCACACCTTTTCTTTGCCTTGCTGGAGAATGGCCGGGCGGTAGACCCTGGACCGTTTCTAGATGTGCCAATGTGCAATGGCACAACCAAGCATCAACGAACTCCTGCCGATATATTGGCTTCGGGCGAGAAGCCCTCGCCAAACCGCGAGGCACTGAGAGTCGCCCAGGAACAGGAAGCGCTGCTTTGGGAGCTACGCGCCGCCCTTGGTCACGCGCGCCAGTGCCTGAAACAAGGCTGTAGCGGCGAAGCAAGTCAGCTCCCGCCAACCCGCCACTACCATCTGCTGAGTGATTTTCCTGCCGGACATCACAACCTCCGCGATGTGAAGCGGGTGAGTGAGGCTGGTTCGCGCTAAACATCCGCAGTGCAGAGCAGCGTGCGCATGATGCGGTTCAGGATGGGTCGACTCCCACGTTCCGGGCGAACCTGGCGCCCTGGTCCATCACGGGCAGGAACAGTCCTCGGCCATCGCGCTGGATCAGCACTAGCTGGCTGCCTGGTGCAGCACAGCACCAGCCCGGGTGTCCCCCGGTCCAACGACCTGCGGCGATCGTGCGGCGGGCACTGACCTCAAGATCGGACGCGCCCATCATCACGATCCGCTTGGCGATCACGAGATCGGTCATCGGCCGCGAACTGTGCCTAGATCGCCTCGGCAATCGTGCCCTCCACCACGGTTGCGGCGGCGAGGCGAATCCGCCATTCAGCGACACCGCAGAGCTGCGGCTGCGCGTGGTGGAGGACGACACGCTCGTGTCTGGTTGGATCGAGGACGAGTCCGAGCTCTCGGTCACCTCGCTGCGGGTGCCACGCGGTGTACGACTGCGTGGCGGGTAGCTCCACCTGGGATGTGATCCGTGCCGAGCTCGGCTCGCACGTTTTTACGGACATAGCCTGTTTGCTGATCGCGTGACCGTGAACTGACGTCACGCGACCACACTGGCGGCCCCCCATGCGGCGACTACCAGGTGACGGCCGAATCCGGTCATGAATCAACTGTTGGGCGCTACGCCGCGCTTGCTGTGGAGAGCCGCTCCCGCAGCCCACAACCTGCGCGCACCATTCCCACGAGAAAAGATGCACCGAACCCGACCGCGCAAGTGACGGCTACGACAGCGGACGCTGGCGCCGGGTGGTCGCGTCACTCACGCATAGTCGTGCTGTCACGGCGACGCTCACGTCAGTGCAGCTTTATTCCACTCCCGTTAGGCATTGGCACGGAATGTGAGACGCATCGCAAGTAGCTGGTTCTCAAAGAGTCGGAATCTCAGTATTTTATGTCGCTCGACAACGTGTTCAAACGTTTCTTAAGTCAGGCGTCCGCGAAGAAGAAGTCGTCACGAGGAGCGAAATGCGAACAGGATTATGGCGCAGTGCCGACTCTGGCTTGGCATGCTGGAATTGGATTACTGACTTCCATTTCCCATGGGTGTCGCCTGCGATCTTGGGTACTACTTCTCTCGCATGGTCCCAGAGCATTCGAAGGGAGCAGTCCCATGCAACGCGGAATCATCAAGTGCCTTGTGCTGATCCCACTAGCTGTGAGCCTCGCGGGCTGTGGTTATGACAGAGGTGACCGCGCGCTATCTGGTGGTCTGCTTGGCGCCGGAGGCGGTGCGGCGATCGCAGCCGTGGCGGGCGCCAACCCACTGGTGGGTGCGGCGATCGGTGGCGGCGCCGGCGCACTCGGCGGCGCGCTGACTAGCGGCCGCGACATCAATCTTGGCCCTCCAATCTGGCGCTAGGGTTCAGGGGCAACTCGTCGGCTCCACCGCGGCGTGTGGCTATAGGGGAACGGAATGACCAATCCGGGGCGTAACCGTGCTTCGCTCGGATCGCTATCTCTTTGCTCGTAGATCCCCTGCTGCTTTATGCCTGCGCCGGTTTTGATACTGTGCAACAAAGCCGTGCTGCAATGTCTTTGGGGTGCCATGGGTAAGCTCGGCGCTGTGCCTGACATCTCTTGTTCAGGCTCAGCACGATGCGAACCGGCAGGATGCTTCTTTGTGCGTCTACCGAAGGGCCTATGGCAGGTGGCGCGCGTGGTCGCTATCGATAAGGTATCGCGTCGCTGCTTTGAACCACGAGCCTCCATTCTAACATACGGCCTCGCGACACGCGGCGAGCGGTTCTACGTACGATTATGGGACCGGCGCTCTTCCCGACATGGCTGGTGCTGCTCTATCGATCCAACTGCGACCACACGCTGCCTTGTCCTCTGCCGATATTCCCCCGAATTTCGCATCACTGAAATGCCCGTCCGCCAAGTTATTCCGAGACGCTAGGGCCCCCATTTAGTGTCTATTGGACGTGGTCCCTTTGCCTAGCAATACGCGGAGTCGGACCGGCCGCTTTTGACCGGTGGTGCTGGGCACTGAACCGTACTGGAATTCCCCATGTTGACACTTACCCTTAGTACACTGCTTCTGGCGACCTCACCGTCCCATTCTGCGGCGGCTCCGGTGACGACCGTCGCTCAAGAACCCTTTAACGAACAGGCCAGACTGCCGAACGGCGTCGTCTTCTTTGTCCCAAAGAGCTCGATTCTATCTCCCACGGCAGATGACATCATAGCCAGAGTGTCGCGACATGTCGGATCCGGAACATTTGTTCTGGTCCAAGCGAGCAGCGATCAGGAAGCTGGCGAAACAACCCAGACGGCGGCAGCGCGTGGCGATGCGGTGCGCCTCGAGTTGGTTCGCAACGGTGTCCCTGCTTCGGCCATCCGTATTATGCACGCTGGTGTTTCCAGAACCGGCATTGAGAGCCGCCGCGTCATGATCTCGGTCATCTCCGTGGCTCCGAGTACTTCGCCGGCGGCGACGGCCGAAGTAGTCCCAGTTGTCGTACCGTAGCTCGTTCCGCAATGACCTCAGACGCGCTATCAGCTCCTTTGTAGTAGTTGTTTAATTTGGATAACGGGGGCATGGCTCGACCATCCCTTTGCTCGACCGTATCAGCGCGCGTCGCCGCTATACGAGGAGTAACGTTCGCGGCGTCCTGCCCGGCGTGAATGGCCTCCGCAGTGCTGGCAACCGCGAAGGTCCGTCGTGGCCGATTTAACGTCCCAATCTCGGCGCTGCTCGCGGTCTCGCGAGCAAGGCAGCGGGCCGGTGTCGATACAAATACCTAGTTTCCGGTGCATGGGGCGGCTTGCGACCCTAGGGCGTGTCATGCATTTTTTCTGAAGGTGCGGTCTGATGGAGGCGGATGGCCCATGATCGCAAGTCGTACCCCGCCGATGTCGGCGACGACGAATGGTCGCTGGTTGTCCCGTACCTGACGCTGATGTGCGAGGAGGCGCCGCAGCGAACGTATCCGCTGCATGAGCTGTTCAATGCGCTGCGCTCCGTGATCCGCTACGGCATAGCCTGGCGGGCGGTAGCGTAGCAACGCGCCCAGCGCCAAGCCGTGATGTCTGCGATCAACGCTGCTGTGGCGGCGGGGGTCGCAATCCATCCGACTCCCGGGCGCGGTCCGCCGCGGAACACGACGGGCAGGGGCGACCGGGAAGTGACGGCATGTATTCGGGCAGCGGCCCCACAAAGTCGCCCGCATGCTCCGGCTCGGTGGCTTCGGGCCCGAGCACTTCGGTGAAGCCCGAAATGTCGGTCCCCACCGGCGGCCCGGTCGTTTGGTCCATGAACTCCACCGCACCCGCCATGCCTGGCCAGGCAGCCGTAGCGAGGGCCAACAATACCGGCGCAAGGTATCGCCGCATGGTTTTCTCCTTCATTCCGTCTTGCCGCCCACACCTTCACGACCAGGCCAGGGCCTGGATCGCACCGACAGCGCGGGACAGGGCCAGCAGCACTCATAGCGCAAAATGGTTAGTCCACCCAGCGCCGCCACTGGTACCGCGTTGCCAAAAATGAGGCTCTGGTTCAATCTCGGTGCAGGGCCCTCACAGCCCGACCGACCAAGTTGCTGAAACTGCTGCACGATCTGCCGCCCCGCTGTCCATCGGCCTGTTGACACCGGTGAACAATTCAACAGGTCGGGAAGGCCGTTTGCCGGCGTTCCATGCCTCCGCGTCGATCCACAGCAATTTAATGGCGTTCGGTTTAGGCCCCATCGGCCTACTTGGCGGTGTTCTGACCGGTCGAGGTCTGATTGTAGCTACTGCTGGCAGTTGCCGGAGCGCTGCCTGCGCCGATGTTGTAACCGGCTCGACTCGGATCAGTTTCATGTGCCTCGGGAAGTTCGGGGAAGAACCGTCAGCGACATAATGCCGCGGAACAAGATTCCCGTGTTCTACCAACTTTTCCTCCAGACCCCGGAGGCTGAGGCGGCGCTGGGGCGACTTGCAGCGCACGTTCCGCTCTCAGTTCTGCTCGTTGTCGGGCGACAGGCCGCCCTCTGCGGGCCGAGGATTCGCTGGCGGGATGGTCCCCCGGAACGGTTTTGGCTTAGCCGATCCGCAATCCTTGCCGGCCTGGATCACGGAGTCCGGCGTTGATGTGTATGTCACAGCATTCACGCGGAGCGCGTTTCACGGCCCTCTCGCGTGGCGGCGCAACGTCGATCGCAGCTGGGAACTGCTGGCACCCCTTGTCGGAGCAAAGGCAACCATTCCGGCACTCTACACGGCGGGTGAGCGGGATTTTGTAGCCGCCGTGTTTTCCCAGTTCATTGCGAAGCAGTCGGCGATGGTCCCAAGCTCCGGCCGGCGATCATGCTGCCGGGGCGCGGACATTGGACCGAGCAAGAGCGCGAGCCGGAGGTCAGCGCTGCCATGATCGAGCTTCTTCGGGGCTTGTGGGCGACGACAAGAACGCAACGTCGGGCAATGACAAGGTGGTTGCCGTCTTGGAGATCAATGGGTCGTTCGTTCGCACGCAAACTCTGAAGTTCCGCGTCAAAACCCATCGCCATTATCGCGAATCGTCGCTCGCGACGCACTGTAACCGCACCAGAATGGCAAGAATCGGCGCGGAGTACGATCACCCTGAGGAAGCAATGCGTCAGTGTGAAGACATTGAGTTTTCTGCCTGGAGCTCGGTCGCGAGCTTTCCCATCCTTGGGTTGGCAAGCTTGATCAATCGCAGTTGGCCGACGGAAGTGGGCCTCTACTGCTGTACGCGGACTACCGCTGGAGCAGAATCTCAACGCGGCGATTTTGCTGGCGCCCAGCGGGGTTGTCACGTTCGTCCGAAAGAGTGTTTGGTGCCACAGGATCGGCGGCACCTCGCCCCTCGACATGAAGGGCCGCGACCTGAACGTGCCCGTAGTCGAGCAGCCATCGTCCCACGTTGCGGGCGCGGCGATCAGAGAGATCGAGGTTATACTGCGGCGTGCCTATGCTGTCGGTATAACCCACGATCTGCAGGCCATAGGGCCGCGTTCGAGTGATCAGCACCGCAAGTTCCGCCACGCTTCGCTGTGCGTTGGGCCGCAGGTGATCCCTGTCGAAATCAAACAACACGTCGCCCGACAGATTGACTGCGGTGCCTTGCGGCGTCTGGACAGCCCCGAGGTCGTGCTGCAACGCAACAACGCTTTGGCTTCGCGCAAACGCCAGCGCTGCCTCCGGTGTCAAAATGGCGACGGGCACGCCGATGGCCGCGGATGCAACTGGAGTGCCTGCCGGCGTGGGCAGTGCGCCACTCCGCACACTGGCGGGAACTTCCATCCCCGTCGTGTCGTCAATGTGCCGCACGAGGAAAGCCCGGCTGTTCTCGCCGCTCACAAGCAGCCTTGGATTTGGGCCGCGTGCGGCCGGCACGAAGTACACGCGTGCGTTGTCGCCCTGGATCGCGATTTCGGCGCCCGGCATCAGCTCGACATGTACGATGTCGTGGTCGCCACGGATGTAGAGCGCCTTGCAGCCCCCCCGCAGCGTGAACTGCCCATTATCGCCGCTGATGAAGACAGCGGCACCGGCGCAGACCGCATCCCGGTTCTGGTGATCGCCGCTGAGCATGAGCTGCCCCGGACCGGCCGCCACCGCGGCGGGCGGCACGACGACGCCAGCGCTCGGCGCGACGGTCACGCCGCCGGGCGTGATGGTAACGGCCCCACCGGTGCCTGGCGTCGGCGCCGCGAAGACCCCTTGCGGTCCGATCTGCACGGATTCGCCGTTGGCACCATGGATTGATACGCCGCCAGAGGATGCCGCATGGCTACCGATCGTGCTCGTCCCGCCGGGCAGCGCGGCCAGCCGCGTTACGGTGTTGCCCTGGCCGTGGTCTGCAATAGTGGCATCCTGCGCGCCGCCGACCGCCACATAGCTCACCATGTTGCCGGTCCCATTCAGGGTGATGAGCCCGCGGGCCTGCAGCTCAACCTGCACCGTGTTGCCATTGCCGTTCACAGTGAGTGAGTGGCAGGCGTTGCGGAACGTGATGGCGTTCCCATTGCCGTTCAGGGTTGCGAACCCACGGGCGCAGTCGCCGGTGGTGGCGCCGCCGGAGAGTGTCACCGTGGCACCTTGCCCATGCGCGGCCCGAAGGGCCGATCCGCCAAGGACGGCGAGGAGGGCGGCAGCCCCCAAGTTTAATGACCGGAACGACATAGCGAAACGATCTCCCCCTCGTCGAACGCACCACCGCGGGACGCCATGTCTGCAAATACCGAGCGATATGGCCATCGCCGGACGATCAAAGTTTGGCGAGGGGATGGGAAAAGCGTATCGACCCTTCGTCTGCCGAACCGCCTGATCAAACTTTGAAAAAGTGGCATATCAGGTTCACTCTGCCCTGCCCCACCCTGCCGCCCAGAAAAGAAGATCAGCGTTTTCCTCTATCACACGAGGCACAAAAGTACCAGCCCGAATTGGTCAACACGCCTCACGGGAAAATCGGGGACTGTCACCTTGAGCGCAGACTGATCTACACGATCCGCCGGTCTTGTTCATGATATTGAGCGATGGCACCTGATTAGGTGCTGCGCAACTAGAAAACTCCGGGTATAAGATGCCAGCGAACTTTTGCGCGATATTCGATGTAGCCAGGCAGATTTTCGGTGAGGAATTTTTCTTCATCGAACAGCCGCCAGATGAGACAAAGAATTGTCAGAATAGCCGGGATGAGGCCCCAGTAAGAGCCGAGGGCCAAGGCCATGCCGATGAAATATACTGCCGCGCTTGAATACATTGGGTTGCGTACGATCGCATAGGGACCGCTGGAGATCACCTTTTGGTCCTTACCGATTTCGACCGTGGCGGAGCCGAAGGAGTTTTCTTTGAATACTCGATATACCATCCACATGCTCAGCAGTATCAGAAGATTGCCCGCGATGGAGAGGCAAGGCGGCACGCTCGACCAGCCGAAACGATGATCGAATCCCGGCACCACGAATGTTGCGATACCCGGGAGGCCGGTGACTGATACAATGATCTTCTGCGTCAGTCGGCGTTCCGCAGCCGGTCCAGCCTTGCTTCTGTTCTCGAGGAGTATCGGATCATTCACGATGTAGAGCGTAAGAGCAAAGCTTGATACGGCACCGACTCCGAGATAAACCCAAGCCTGCCAATATTGCATCGTTCCCGCCGAGATAAACAGCGAGAGCCCGATGAGGGAAGAGCTCGCGATAAGCCAGAGCCAGGCCTTTGCCTTGGTATCATTCATTTGATGCGAACTC
>JASHVB010000677.1 GCA_030039695.1 Acetobacteraceae bacterium | reverse complement strand
CCGGTCTGCGAACTGGAACACGTCAAGGCGCGTGTCCTGTCGCGTGTAGTCGGGAATACCCAGCGCTCCGACTGTTTCCCACACCGCAACCACCTCGATCGGCGCCTTGATAAGCTGGTTGTCGGGCACTGATTTCTGCAGGAAGGCTGGCAGGTCGGTTGCAATATTGGCAAGTTTCGTCAGCCACCCCGCCTTGGATTGTGCCACCGCCTGCCGCCACTCGTACCAGACCGCGGACCCCAGGCGATAGGCGTTGTTCTTGTCGGAGAGCGTGTTCTTCGTCGCGTCGAGCAAGCCCTTGGCGGCGATCATGCCGGCGAGCGCTCGCGCGGTGTAGGCGCCACGACTGAAGCCGACGATGTATATCCGGTCGCCCGGCACATATTCACGCGAGATGAACGTGTAGCCGCGTACGATGCGCGCGATCAGTCCCGCGCCGATACTGCCGCCAAGTACCTGCACCAGGAAATTGGTCGAATCCCCTACGCCATGCAGATACTTGGCCGTCTGCTGCACCATACCATCCCTCCCGTGCAGCACCCGCTCTTGCTCTCTTGCCAACAGGATGGTGCCGGGCTGATCGGTGCCGGCGAGGTTGAGGAACAGCTTGAACACGTTAGTGGGTGGCGCCGCGGTGTTGTCGTCGTCGGGCTCGCCGGGGCCATTCCAGGTGCCGTCGGCGCAAAATACGATGACCTTGCTCATCGGACGTTCCCCCGGTTTTGATGCCGTTCTGTCGCACTGCGTGGCACGCCGTCGCGCCGCACCGTCAGGCTCTCGGTAGCCCGCCGCAGCCGTTCGTGTTGAGCGGCTGCCGCAGCCGTTTGATGGCCGCTTCAAAGCAAGCCGCGAGGGTGCCAGCACCGCGTATCAGCTTCAGCGCTTCGGTCTGACCGAGCTGACGGTAGCTCTCGAACTCGCTTTCGGTGAAGAATTGCTCTGTTGTCGAATCGTGTGGAAAGTTGGCGTGCGCATTGAAGTAGGAACGCACGTCCATTGGCATATCGGGTGGAGCGCACGGCTTGAGGTAGATCAGTCGGCCGGTCGTTTGGCTCTCCGGGTAGCGGATGGTGGCGCAGGCGAAGCTGCGGAACGGCGTTGACGGCCGGTCGCGCGATCCGATGCCGACGGGCGGGTCAAAGTCGATTTCCACATCGAAGTCGATTCGTGCCTTACGAATCGCATTACCCAAGTCCTCGAACCAGGCTTTACTATCTTCGCCTGCATCCACCACTACGATGTATCGGCAGCGGCGACGGATCATCTCGTACAAACCGAGGTTCTCGAAATGGCCTCCGTCACTCAAGTACACGGCCTTGCCCAGATCGTCAGTGAGCCCGAGCAGCTCACGCGCTAGGGTCAGCAGCGCATTCGGTGGCTTGGCTTGCAGGAGCTGCCCGGTCGAGGCCATGGCGGGGTTCGGCAACCATGCACCCAGCCGTACGTTGAACAATGTCATCAGGAAGGCGGTAGCGGGCGAGGAGTTATAACCCATGCTCGGGCTGACCGCGGCGCCGGACAATGTGATCGCGGTACCTAGCGTGATGCCCCGGCCCTGGTCGTCCGGCCCGGTCTCCTTTTCCTTGCCTGCATAGGCCTCGGTGCGCGCGTAAGCGCCGCGTACCGGCAAACCGGCCGCTTGGTCCTCGCGCCTGTGTAGATAGGCCCCGCCGCACCTGACGGGCGTTATGGTGAAGCTTTCACCCTTGCGTTCCGTCCACGCCGTGTTGCGCCCGGCCACCAGATTGAGCGTGACGTTGACCACCGGGAACAGCATGCGCGGGGGACGCCTCGTAGCAGGCGGGTCGATCGCGGGCGCTTTGCCATCGCTGCACGCCGACAGTTGCAGATCCGCAATGCGCGGATTGTCCTTCGGGTCGATATCGGTGAAGTCGTCAGGGGTACGGTCCGGTCGTGCTGAGCCAAGGAATGCCCGCACCAACCGATTGCGATACACCGCATGCATGGAGAAGCGATTGACGTTGATGTGCTTCCCGCACCCCCAGGCCAGCAATACTGCAATGATCAGCAGCAGCAGGTCGGCGCGCCAATGGTTGTTGGACAGCAGCGTCCCCAACCGTGCAAGCAGCATAAACAGCGCGATGCCGAACACCGCCGCGATCACGTTGATCACGATGCGCAATGGCGGCACGTAGCTGTTGCTGGTGCCGGGTACACCGGCGCCTGGAACGTCCTGTGCGATCTTGCCGAGATATGCGGCGAGCGGTCCGGTCAGCAGCCCGACGGCGCTCATCGCGAACGGGGCGAAGGCAGTGTTCCAACCGTCCAGCGCCCACCCGGGCAGGAACAGGCATATCGCGGCGAACACGGCCCAGAGCAATGCGGGAATCGCCTTCTCGGCGCTCAGGCGCGCCAGCCATTCGCGATCGAGATCGCCGCGGAACGCCTCAGTCCGGAACGCAACATAGACCAATGACTGCACCAGGTGCGCCATCGTGACGGCGAGCGGCCCGAGCACGGCAACGATGCTGATATTGCGGGCGTTGCCCAGACAGAGCGCGATCCACAGCACGAAGGTTGCCGCCAGCGACGCGAGGGTCCACCAGCCGAAATTGTGGCAAAGCAGCTTGCGGTCCTCGGTGTCCTCGGTTGCCAGCGCCAGCAGAAAAGCCAGCTCCTTGACGATGAAGCCGAGCAGGGGGATCACATCGCCCGAGACGGCGCCGATCGGCATCACCGGACGCAACCAGGGCGCGGCGGCCAGCGGCACGAATGACGACCATAGCATGAGCGGTACGACGACGCGCCACGGCACGAAACCGGTCTGGCGGCCTCGCCTGGTTGCTTCGTGGAATCCATGGCTGGGAGCGTGCCTGACGCCATTGAAAACGCCGATGCCCAGTCCCGCCAATGCGACGAGCAAGAGCGGCCAGCTCCAGGCTGGGGAGATCGTCGCCAGGATGTCGCGATAAAAGTTGGGGAGCATTGCCAACGCAAACAATGCCGGAAAGAAGATCAGCCAGTTCACCAGGACGTTTCGAAGCCACAATATGATTCCTGCCCACGTGTCCGGCGAGGCCAAGCCCGGGTGTGGTGCCAGAAAGTCAGTATAGCGCCGCAACGCGTCGAGCTCGGGCGGCGCGGTGTCAGCCGCAAGCAGATCCTGCACTTTCGCGGCGTCGCAGTCGCGTTCGTGCAGCAACGCCGACAACCATCCACCGACATAGCCGCCACCCGAGACGGTAGAGAGATAGTGGAAGCTCGTAAGTAGCTTGCTGCGCGCCAGCGCCTGCAGCACGCCGAGTGAGAAAGCCGCACTGCGGATGCCGCCACCGGACAGGCACAAAGCTGCCTGTGGCATTGCCAAAGCTGCGCTATAATAAGCGTGCAATGACGCATCGGGCCCCTGCGCTGTCGCTGCGGCTCGAGGCTTTGCGTGGATCGCCTCAAATTCGTCCCACAGCGCGCCGGCGAGTGTCGAGACCGGCCGCAGCTCGGGTTCCGGCTGGTTCGGGCTCCGCGCACTCATTTCGCTACTATGGCGCCATGCCGGGACGTTTCGCAACAGAAATCCGAGACGTGTTAGCCCGGGCCCGTTGTTCGCATTTCATTTTGACAGCGAGGTGGCCACGCCGTTACGTTGGGTCGATTCGCCGGACCAGGCCAACAGGGCAACGAACGCACTGCAACGGTGCGTGATAGCCGCATGAATCGGGCGGGAAACGGGAGGCAAGTATGCGCCGGGTCATCCTGATTCTGATAGGATTGTTGATACTTGGCGGCATCGCATTTCTTTGGTTCGGCAACAACGCGCCGAAGCCTGGCCAGGTGCACGATGAGGCGATGCGTGCCGGCCGCGTGGCCAGCTCCTTCCCCGCCGCCGACGAAGATTATTTCCACGATATGGACAACGGCGTGAAGCTGACCGCAGACCAAGTCAAAGGCCGCAATATGTGGCTGGTGTGGTCCGGCGGCAACGATCGGTTCTGGGACACCCTGATCCAGGATGCGTTCGGCACGTTCGACCTGCTGAAGATGATATCCTCGGCGCCTGGTTCGCCGTTCAGCCGCGACAACCGCTGGTCATATTTTGGCGTCATCAATGAGCCCTGCTTCGACAAGCCGACCCAACCGGACGCGAAGCATTTCGGGCTGTGGCTCGATCAGCGCCGTGCCGATTGTCCCGACGGTCCCGATCCCTTTGCGAATGCGGCCAAATATCCAGGGGTTAAACTGGGCGCGCGTGGCAGTGAGGGCCTACCGGTCGGTTCCTACTATGGTGAGCCTACGGGCATCGTGGGGTTGCGGCTGTTTCCTAACCCCGACTTCGACGACGCGGCGCGCCGCCGCTGGGACCCGCAGCGCTTCTACAATGACCCGAGCTACTATGAGCAGAAGGATTTGGTGCGGCCCTATCGCGTCGGCATGGCGTGCGGATTCTGTCACATCGGGCCAAGCCCGATCCATTCGCCGGCCGATCCAGAGCATCCGCAGTGGTCGAACCTTAATTCGACTGTCGGCTCGCAGTATTTCTGGTTTGACCGGGTGTTCGCCTGGCAGGCCGACCAGTCCAACTTCATCTTCCAGCTTCTGCACACCTATCTACCAGGTACGCTCGATACTTCTCTGGTCTCGACAGACAGCATCGTCAATCCCCGCACGATGAACGCGATCTATAGCCTGAAAGCGCGACTCTTGCAGGCAAAGCCAATCGGGCGGGAGCGTCTCGTCGGAGGACAGCTCGACAACAAGCAACTCAACGACTTCGTCTCTTCTGGGCCGCTGGCGGCTTTGTATGACAAACCGTACGTTTACACCCCGCGCGTGCTGAAGGACGGGTCGGACTCGGTGGGCGTCATGGGTGCGCTCAACCGAGTTTATCTCAATATCGGGGTGTTCAGCGAGGAGTGGTTGCTGCACTTCAATCCGTTCACTGGCGGCAAGCGGATGAGCCCGATACGCATCGCCGACGCCAACCACAACTCGGTCTACTGGCAGGCGACTGAGCAACAGACCTTCTACATGGCGGAATTCTTGCTTGCCGCGGGTAAGCCGGACTTGCTCGCCGACCTACCCCAGGACCAACGCGACCTGTATTTGACGGCCGACGCAACCACGCTCGATCGCGGTCGGACCGTGTTCGCCGAGCGCTGCGCCCGCTGCCATTCCGGTAAGCTGCCGCACCCGATCGTGGGCATGGAGGGGCCCGGCACGGAGGACTGCAACGGGCCGAATTACCTGGCTTGCTGGAACCGCTACTGGGCCTGGACCAAGACCGACGATTTCAAGCAGAAGATGCGGGCGATCGCGCAGCAGCCCGATTTCCAGACCGACAACTACCTGTCGAACGAGTTCCGAGTGCCAGTGACCCTACTGCAAACCAACGCCTGCAGCCCGCTGGCGCGCAATGCGCTGGCCAATAACATCTGGGACAATTTCTCCTCGCAGAGCTACAAGAGCTTGCCCTCGGTCGGTGACATCACGGTGCAGGATCCCTTCACGGGGGAACCGCACAAGTTCACCATGCCGGGTGGCGGGCGAGGCTTTACCCGACCACCGTCGCTAATCAGCCTGTGGTCTACCGCGCCGTTCCTGCTGAACAACTCGGTTGGGCCATTCGATCAGAACCCATCCGTGGCGACGCGTATGAGGGTGTTCCAGGCCAGCATCGAGCAAATGCTGTGGCCGGAAAAACGGACACGTGACGAAGTGCTGGGGGCGAAGGGTGTCGGCCTGATCCAACGGACGACCGCGACAAGCTGGCTCAAGGTGCCGGTCGGCTTCCAGCCGGGTTACCTGGGCTGGCTCCAAGGGCCGCTGAACTGGCTGGTTCCGGGAATCGTTGCTGCCAACGGTGACTTGCAGATCGGGCCGATTCCGAAAGGCACGGCGGTGGGCTTGCTCGGCAATTTCGATCCGCTGCCGGAGGATCCTGGCTGGATGGCAGCTGTGGCGCGTGACTGGAAGCTGCTGGGCATGGCGCTGCGGCTGCGGCACGACATGGCGGCGATGCCGGCAAATGTGGACGACGCGACCGCGGCACGCATCTTCGAGCCGTTGGGGCGCGAGCTGTATTCGCTCAGTGTATGTCCCGACTATGTCATCAATCGGGGCCACTATTTTGGCACTGACCTCTTCACCGAGGAGCCTGGCCTGAGCGATCCCGACAAGCGCGCGCTGATCGAGTATCTCAAGACGTTTTGAAGGCGCGCGCCCCATGCCACCGAATGACGCACCATTGTCCGACATTTGCGACTATGTCGTCGTCGGGTCGGGCGCGGGCGGTGGCGCGGTGGCGGCACGGCTCGCCGAGGCCGGCTTCCATGTCGTCGTGCTGGAAGCCGGCGGTGACCCTTATGAATTGTCCGGTGGCGATCCGCTCGAGCCGCGGGAGAACCGCCTGCCGGATGACTACGAGGTTCCTGCTTTCCATCCATTCGCTTCGGAAAACCAGGCCATCTCCTGGCATTTCTTCGTGCGGCATTATGCGGACCGGGCGCAACGCGAACGCGATCCGAAATATCGGGCGACCTGGGAGGGGCGGCCAGCGGACGGGGTCCTGTACCCACGCGCGTCTTGCCTGGGCGGCTGCACCGCACATAACGCGATGATTCTGATCGCGCCATCGGACGCGGACTGGGATGCGATCGCCGACCAAACCAAAGACCGGTCATGGTGCGCAGCGAACATGGCGCGCTATTTCGCGCGGCTGGAGGACTGCCGCTACCGTCCGGTGGCTCGTGTGCTGGCCCGGCTTGGCATCGACGGCACCGGGCACGGCTGGCGCGGCTGGCTGTCCACCGAGAAGGCACTGCCGCGGCAGGCATTGGACGACGGCGACGTGGTGCGCGTAATGGCGACGGCGTCGATGATCGCGCTGGGTCAGCGCCGCGGCCTGTGGCAGCGGCTGCGCGTAATGCTGCGATCGTTTGGTGATCCAAATGATCGCAGCGTGTTACAGCACGACGCAGCGGATCTGTTCTACACGCCGCTCGCCACGTACCGGCACCGCCGCAACGGGTCGCGCGAACGGCTGCTGGAGATGCATGCAAGCTGGCCGCGCCTGTTGGAACTGCGCCTGAATGCCCTAGCGACACGTGTGCTGTTGGACGAGAACAAGCGCGCGGTCGGCGTTGAATATCGCAGTGGCGCCAATCAATACCGTGCGCATTGCCATCCTGCCCGGACGCCGGGCGAAATTCATACGGTGCAGGTGCGGCGCGAGGTCATCGTGGCCGGCGGTGCCTTCAACACCCCGCAACTTCTGATGCTATCGGGAATCGGCCCGAAGGAGGCGTTGGAATCCCTGGGCATTGTGTCGCTGATCGACCTGCCGGGGGTTGGGCAGAACCTGCAGGACCGTTACGAGATCGGCGTGGTCAACCGCATGGCCATTCCCGTGTGGCCCTCAATGCGCGACGCGACATTCCGGCGCGGTGATCCGTCGTGGCGGGAGTGGCAGCGCGGCGGCCATGGCATGTACGGATCAAATGGCGCGGGAATCTGCGTCGCGGCGAAGTCCGATGAAAAGACGGCGCAGCCGGACCTGTTCCTGATGTCGGTGTTGGCGCCGTTCACGGGTTACTACCCCGGCTACTCCCGCGCCATCGCTGAACAGCGCAACCGGCTGACGTGGAGCATTCTGAAGGCGCATACCCGCAACCGCGCCGGCAAGGTGACACTGCAATCTGCAGACCCGACCGATCCACCCTGCGTCGATTTCCGCTACTTCGATCAGACGGACGATCCGGAAGAGATGGATTTGCGTGCCGTGGTGGCCGGAATCCGGCTGGCACGCCGGCTATCCGATCCGCTTGTCCGTTCCGGTCTGATTGCAGAGGAAGAAGTGCCGGGACGCGCTATTGGTTCCGATGACGCTCTGCAGCAGTTTGTGCGCGACAATGCCTGGGGCCATCACGCCTGTGGCACCTGCGCGATCGGACCTGTGGAGGAAAATGGTGTATTGGGTAGCGACTTTCGTGTGCATGGCACGGCCGGTCTGCGCGTGACGGATGCCTCGGTCTTCCCGCGAATTCCCGGCTACTTCATCGCCAGTGCGGTGTACATGATTGCGGAGAAGGCCGCGGACGTCATCCTGGCGGACGCCATGGGGTGATTCCGATCAAGCCATACCGAGACATCAGCGAACCTGTTCATTCTTCGTCATCGCCGTGCACTCGAGAACTTGCGCCGCCGTGGTGCCCGCCTTCGCCGGGTTGATGCGGAATCGGGGTTTGCCTGCCATGCGATTCTGCTCAACTTGGGCGTCACCTGACTCGGATCGCTGGCGGCGAGCAGACCGTGGCAAAGCCTGTCACGTCGGAAATACTTCGTCTCCCGTAGGCTCGACGTGCGGCGTGTTGTTCATCCGCTGGCGAAGCTGCGAAAGTTCCCGATACATCCGATGCCTGGCGCGGCTCTGGTTGCCGAGCGGCCGATGCTCCGGCAGGCAATGCCAGGGGTTGTAGGAAAGCACGTTGGCGAACGCCAATTGCTCCGGCGAATCGAAGCGTTGGCGCGGAATGTGGACCCGTGCCGCCGGCATGAAAGGCGACAGCCTCTCCGGCCAGCGCACGGCAGCATTCTCAATCGGCATACGGAACGAATCGGTTTGCAACTGCAGCATGAAGTCGAATTCGACATCCTGTTCCGATAATGTCCGCACCATGTTGTCTCGCAAATAGTTGTCCGGCGGACGCAGCGGCAAGCGGGGAATGTGGCGATAGACCTTAGACAGCGGATAGACCGAATACATCATCGCCTGGTCTTCGCCCAGGAGATAGGGCACGCAGCTCCAATAGCGCTCGCCTAGGGGGTTGCTTTGCGTCTTGTTCCACCAGGATTGCATAAATCCGTCCAGCACATGCGAATCGCGCGGATCGACGAAGTAAAATAGTGGCGTGCCCTTTAGGATCCAGGCCTGTAGCTTGGCGTTGGCGCGTGTGTCGGGGGTGACGAAAGTCGGTGTACAGATACTGAGGAAGTCCTGGGTGAACTTCTCATCCTCCATGAGCTTGGGGCCGGGCACCCCCATGACCTTGATCGAGCAACTGACAAACCCGACGTCGTCAATGTCGCGCGGCCAGTCGGGTCCCGGGCCAGAGAACCGGATCCAGGCCGGATAGGCCTTTGGCTTTGAAAACAGACCGTGGCAGTACTTCGCCGGCAAGTCGTCGCGCACCGTAAAGGTGCCACGGACAACGCCGTGGGTCTTGGTGTTGCCGCCACGCTGGAAATTCCCAGGCGGCCAGTGCCGCTTCATGTATTCACCGAGCGTCTCGATCATCGCCTGGAGATGTGCCTCCTCATTCGGCTGAATCGTTTCTTCGGCGAGGCGCAGTCCTTCATCGCGGCGAGGCAGATTGATCAGCATTTGGATCAGGGCAGCGGACGGCTCGCGCAGGACGGCATCGACTGCCGGACGAAAGAATGGCTCAAACCGCCGCTCCAAGTGCAGCAGGGACACCACAGCATCGTGTAATCGCTTCAGCAACACGGCGCTATTCTCCTGTGAATTGACGAGGCGAGTACCCGACAGGATGCCGCTCGGGCGGCCTTGCGGAAGGTGGTGGCTGATAGATATCAAAAAAATAGTTGCGGATCGATGCCTATTTGTGGTGCGTTGAGGAAACGACGACCGTATGAGACAGGGAGGACACGCCATGTCCTATGATGTGCCGCAGCTTCTGCGCATGTCGCAGCAGGAACTGGATGCCCTGTTCACCGCCAGCGACGCAGGGCCGATCCCGGCAGGAGAAGCGGACGGCACCGCGATCATCGCGCCGGGAACTACCTTCAGCCCGGACATCGCAAATTTCGTCAAGTACTTCGCCTGGCAGGGTAAGGTGTTCGACCCAGCCACGGCGCAGCTCAAGAACCGCATCGGCCCGTTCGGGCTGAACGCGATCATCGCCAGTGTCTACAAGGCACCCAGCTGGTTTGATGGCAAGGAGTGCATCGTCCTCGACTACTCGCAGACCTCCGTCGTTGCCCACTGGATCCGCGATGAGATCCGGCTGATCCAGCCACCGGGGCTCTACCTTGGCCTGGTCTATTGGGACAAGACGCGGCTGATCGACTTCTGCCTGCAGTTCTGACCGGCTTCGGCGGCTATGACTCCTCAATCGGCCTTCATGGTTGCTGCGCCGATCCGTCCGACGCAGCACGCGGCTCTGTCCGCGGCACTAGAGAGCATGAACAGCGCGCCCGGCCGGGTTGATCCCAGCAACACGCTGCTGCCGTTTGGACGCTACGACCGGCTGCACGTTGCGCGGTTTGTCATTCTGCGCGACGAGACGCTGGGGGACCTGGCCGCATACGGCACGTCGTTTCCGAATGCTCCGGTCTGGATGGTGTTCCTGGGCGATTGCGACGGTCCCGCTGACGACATGCTGCGCCAATTCGCGGCGACGGCGGAGGGGGGGCTGCGCAGCATCTTCGCCCATTGCGAAGAACCGCCAGGTGCAGATCTGCTGGACTGGATGCGTCGGCATTCCGTGCCGCCGGCGGCGCAATACGTGAACTGGGTCGGGCGCACGGTGCAGCAGATCCGCGAGGAAGCGACGTTGCACGATTTTCTGCGTGATTGTCTCGAACGCGACGCGACGCTCCTGACGCAGCCGGCGGTTTTGGTGCGCGAGAGGTTGGTGGCAGATGCGCGGCGCGCCGGGCCGGCGCTGTCACCGCCTGCGCCGACGGGACCTGCTTGGCAGCGCGAACGTCGCCTCTGGTTGCTCACCACCACGCTGGCCACCATTCTGCTGTTGCCCTTCCTGCTGGTGCTGTCTCCGCTTTTGCTCTGGCAGCTGCGCATTCGCGAGAGGACCGATCCGGTGATCACACCGCGTCCCACCGCAGCGCATCTCGCGGCAACGAGCCGGCTGGAAGATTATGACGTCACCAACCCATTCAGTGCGTTCGGTAGCGTGAAGCCCGGCCTGTTCCGACTATGCACGCTGCTGCTGGTGTTTCGCGCGCTCGAATTCAGCACGCGTTTCATCTATACCCGCGGCCGGCTGGCGCGGGTGGGGACGATCCATTTCGCGCGCTGGGTGTTCCTTGACAACCGTCGCCGGCTGCTGTTCGCCAGCAATTACGACGGCAGCCTGGACAGTTATATGGATGATTTCATCAACAAGGTCGCGTTTGGCCTGAACCTCGTCTTCAGCAACGGTATCGGCTGGCCGCGCACCAGTTTTCTGCTGTTTGGAGGCGCATCGTACGAGCAGGAGTTCAAGAATTATTTGCATCGGCATGAAGTACAGACACAGGTTTGGTACAAGGCGTATCCGGACCTCACAGCATCGAATCTTGCAACCAACACGCAGATTCGCGAAGGCCTGCAACGCGAACGTATGACGGAAGCCGAAGCCCGGCGCTGGCTGGCGCTGATATGACAGCGGCGCACCCTGCGGAAGCAGAGGACATCCAGGCTCTGCTGTGGTCGGGGTTCAACGCTCTGTCTGCCGCAACGTTTATGCTGCTGCGGGTTCGGGATCGGGTGGCGGCTCGTGCTTGGCTGCGCGACGCGCCAGTCACGACGATCGGGCATCTGAACACGCATCAGGCGACGGCGCTGCAGATCGCGCTGTCGGCCAATGGTCTTATCGAGCTTGGTGTCGCCGAACCCGTCATCGGTGGCTTCGGATCCGAATTCCTGTCGGGCATGGCAACCGACCAGGCGCGGTCGCGCAGGTTGGGCGATGTCGATGCGAATGCCCCGGCGAACTGGCGCTGGGGTGGTCAGGGAGAGCCGGGCGTCCTGCTGCTGCTCTATGCCGAAGCGGCAAAACTGGAGGCGTGGTCTGGCAAAATCACCGCGGCGGTCGAGCAGAACGGTTTCGACGTTGTCCAGCAATTGCTAACTAACGACATGGGCGGCAAGGAGCCGTTCGGATTCGTCGATGGCGTGAGCCAGCCGCAGATCGACTGGTTCGGCAAGCGCAAGCCAGGCACCAACGCCGACCTTGATTATGGCAATCTGATCGTGCGCGGCGAATTCCTGCTCGGATATCAGAACGAATACGGCGAGTACACCGACCGGCCCCTGCTGCCCGAGGCCGCCGGCGCGGCATTGCCAAGCGCGGAGGATCAGCCAGGCTTGCGCGACCTCGGGCGCAACGGCAGCTATCTGGTGTTGCGGGAGCTGCATCAGGATGTCAGGGGATTCTGGCGTTTCATGGCCGCACAAGCGGACGCCGGCCGTGCCGAGGCTCTCGCCGAGCGCATGATCGGCCGGCACCTTTCCGGAGATCCGCTAATGCCGCTACAAAATGCGCCGATACGTGGGGTTGGCCCGGATGTGGCCGACATCGCGAACAACCAGTTCACGTACGATGGCGACGCCGAGGGGGGGCGTTGTCCGTTGGGCGCGCATGTACGGCGCGCCAACCCTCGGACGGGCGACATGCCGGGCGGGCAGGAGGGTCTGATCGCGCGGCTAGTTCGCACATTGGGAATTGGGCGGCCTGATCTGCGGGGGGATCTCGTGGCATCCAGCCGATTTCACCGCATCGTGCGGCGGGGACGCGAGTTTGGCACCTGGGTGCCGCCCGAGTCCGCGATGCAGCCTGATTGTTCCGATCCACGGAGCGGGCTGCATTTCATCTGCCTGAATGCCAACATCAGCCGGCAATTCGAATTCGTTCAGAATGCGTGGCTGAGCAGTACCAAATTTAATGGGATCGCCGGAGAAAGCGACCCAGTGACGGGAAATCGTCTGCCGCTGCGCTCGGGCCGCGCCACGGACAGCTTCAGTTTGCCACAGGCGAACGGGGTAAGGCGGCGGCTGCAGCCGGTGCCGGCCTTCGTCACCGTGCGCGGCGGTGGATATTTCTTCCTACCTGGCGTGCGGGCGTTGCGCTTTTTGGCGCGGGGCGACTGATCAGTACGCGATGGTCCAGCCGTAGTCACGCGCCATTTCATAGCAGCTTCGCTCGGCCAACGCCGATATTGTGAACAGCGGATTGACACCTAATGCCGTCGGCACGACAGAGCCATCCATCACGTACAACCCGGCATGCACGTCGGGCCCGGTGGTCGTCCCACGGAACACCTGGCTTTTATGATTGACGACGCCGCGGTCGGCATCGTCTGCCATGGGGCAACCGCCCAGCGGGTGTCCGCTGATCATGCTGTGGCCGGTCAGGTTGCTCCAGACAGGATCCTGCACGTAGGTGCCGTCGAGTGCCTCCGCGATCCGGCGGATCTTGTCGCTGGCCGTGACGAATTGCGGCTGTTGTCCCAGGCCTGGCCAATCCACCCGCAGCCGGTCGTCGCGCAGGAACATGCGTCCCTGGCTGTCATCATAAGCCATGCAGAGCAAGAACAGCGTGTTGGCGATGGCGCCGGTGTACGAGCCGGCGAACTCACTTTCGGCCGCCCGCGCTTTCTGCTTGAGCTCGTTCCATAGGTTCTGGCTTGCCTCGGTGCCAAGGAACGCCGACGCCGTCGCCAGCGCCGGGGTCAGGAACGCCGATACGGCGCCCGGTATCGCGCCATCCTCCATCACCGCGCCGCCGGCCGGGCCGGTGCCCACGCGCCAGTCCACCATCGCGGTAGAGCAGGGTCCGATTGGCGCCTTGTCACCAAGTTTGCGGCTGCCCAGCCCAATGCCGTTGATGTCGCGGCCGGTGTTGTAGGCAAACCCGATCATGTCGCCGTTGGCGGAAAACCGACTGCCGAGTCGCTCGGAGATTGCCAGCCCTTTGTCGCGCGACCGCAGCAGCAGTTCGCTGCTGCCCAAGGTGCCCGCCGCCAAAACGACCACTCCACCCTTCACCTGAAAAGCGATGTTGCCGCTATCGCCGCCGACGATCTGGCCGTGCACCATCCAACCGGAGCCTGCCGGTTCGACGTAGCGTGCACGCGTGCGGGTGAATATCGCCGCCCCGTGGTTTTTGGCATCGGGAAGGTAATTCATGATGACCGTGCTTTTCGCACGGTGGTTGCAGCCAGACACGCAGTCGCCGCAGCCAATGCAGGGAAGTTGCGTGACGCCGACGTGGTTCTTGTCGTCCGGCAAGGGCTGAAAATTGACCAGGACCGAGACCGCCGCCGCCGTCTTGCCGACCGCCGCTGCGCCCGCCAGCAAAGCCCGTGTCTTATCCGAGGCTAGGAAGGCGGCAGGGCTCGGCGACGGCTTCAGCATGGCTTCGGCGCGGTCAAAATACCCCGCGAGCGTGCTCCCGCCTCTCAAGGCAGTGGGCCAATTGCCGTTGGCAAACACGGCCGGGTCCGGCCGCAGGCAAATTCCGGCGTTGATCAGCGACGTGCCGCCCAGGCCACAGCCCACCACGACGTTCACGCTGTCGTTGTATCGCATGTCGAACAGCGCCAGGTCCGACCCGAGCCTCCCAGCCGGCATGTCGAGCTGGATCTCCTCCAGCAGGCTCAGCGCGTTGTCAGGATAATCACCCGGCTGCTTCTCCGCGCCGCGCTCCAGCACGCACACAGTCTTGCCGGCGCGGCTGAGGCGGGAGGCAGCGATGCCGCCGCCGTAGCCCGACCCGACGATGACGACATCATATTCGCCACGCATGAAGTCGATCGGTGAAGACAGGACGCTGGTCATGGGAACCTCCTGCCGACGTGGTCAGCCGGGCGTGCTGCCGTCCGCGGACGGCGTTTCCGCACGCCGCTTCAGGGCTTCATTCAATGAGCCGTATATCTGCTGGCCGTACGCCCGAATGATGGGCCACGCAATCGGCAGGGTTACGCCGGTGAAGATCTCGCCGTGCTGAAATAAACATTGCGAGCTGGAGG
>JASHVB010000676.1 GCA_030039695.1 Acetobacteraceae bacterium | reverse complement strand
ACCGAGGTGTTGCCGGAGCGCATGGATGAGTCACCGAAGAAGTTCTCCGGCGGTATGCAACAGCGTGTGCAGATCGCGAAGGCGCTGGCGACGGAGCCACCGCTGCTGTTTCTTGACGAGGTGACGACAGGGCTCGATTTATCCGTACAAGCGCGAATTCTGGACCTGATTCTCGAAATTCAGCAAGAACTCGGCACGGCGATGATTGTGGTCACGCACGATCTCGGCGTGATCCGCTTGCTCGCGGGCCGCACGATCGTCATGAAGTACGGCCGCATCATCGAATCGGGATTGACCGATCAAATCCTCGAAGACCCGCAGCACGTCTATACGCAGCGGCTTGTGGCCTCCGCCCTCTGAGGAAACCCCTATGTCTGCCATTCTCATTGTCGAAAATCTGACCAAGCATTTCGTACTGCACGACCAGCGGAAGACGATCCCTTCGTGCGCCAATGTCTCCTTGACTGTGAAACCGGGTGAACTGTCGGCTCTGATTGGGCCAACCGGTGCAGGCAAGTCTTCGGTACTAAAGTGTATCTACCGCACCTATCTGCCGAGCACAGGTCGCCTGGTGTTTCGCAACGCGGCGGGCGAAGCAATTGATCTTGCACGGGCAACCGAGCATGAAGTGCTCGCGCTACGCAAGACCGAAATCGGCTTCGTCACGCAGTTCCTGCACTGCCTTCCGCGCAAATCAGCTCTCGATGTCGTGGCGGAACCACTGCTGGTGCGCGGCGTACCGCGTGCCGACGCGCGCGACAAGGCGCGCGAGCTGCTCACCGCGCTGGATGTGCCCGAGCGTTTATGGGAAGTTCCGCCTGCAACTTTTTCGGGTGGCGAAAAACAGCGTGTTAATCTCGCCCGTGGTCTGATTGCTCGGCCACGCATGTTGTTGCTCGATGAGCCGACTGCCAGTCTTGATCCGCGAACCACCGAAAAGGTGGTGGAGCTGGTGCGGGTGATTAAGACGAAAGGCGTGGCGATGCTCGCGATCTTCCATCACCCCGGACTCGTGAGCCGGCTGGCTGATCAGGTGATCGAACTGGCTCCACCGGTCAGTCGGGCCCCACGTCTGGAAACGCTTGCACTATGACGCGCCAATTACTGACGCACGCCAGGGTCGTCTTGGCCGATGAGCTGTGCTGCAACCTCGCGATTCTGATCGAGGACGGTAAGATCGCAGCGCTTGATCCGGACTATACGGCTGGTGCGGTCGAGATCGATCTCGGTGACCAGATTCTGATCCCGGGTATGATAGATCTCCATTGCGATGCACTGGAAAAGGAAGTCGAACCCCGTCCGGGTGTGAACTTCCCGCTCGATCTCGCATGCGCGCAGGCCGACAGGCGCCACGCTGCCGCAGGTGTCACCACAGTATTCCATGCTCTGTCGTTCGCCAACCGTGAGTTTGGCGTGCGCAACAACGAGGTTGCCGCACAGATCGGCCACGCGATTTACGACTGGCAGCGGCACGCGTTGATCGATAACAAGTTCCACGCGCGCTTCGAAGTCAACGACCCCTCTGCCCAGCCCATCCTGTCAGGCCTGCTCGATGAGGGCATGATCGACTTGATCTCGTTCATGGATCACAGCCCAGGTCAGGGTCAATTTCGTGACGTCGAGTCGTTCCGCCGATACATCGCGACTGTGTACAAGGCCGACGATGCAGCGCTTGACGCAATCATAGACCAGAAGACCAGAGCCGCGCAGGGTGCGATGGCGCGTATGCAGCAGATTGCCGGCCAGGCGCGCACTCGCAATGTTGCAATTGCCAGTCATGACGACGACACCGCGGCCAAGATTGAAATCGTGGGTGAGCTCGGCGCGACTATTTCTGAGTTTCCCATCAATCTGGAAACCGCGCAGGTCGCCCGCGCGCGTGGCATGTCGACGTTGTTCGGAGCACCCAACATTCTGCGCGGCAAGTCGCAATCGGGCAACATGCGAGCGCTCGATGCCGTCACGGCGGGTGTGGCAGACTGTCTTTGCAGTGACTACTCGCCTGTATCGCTGCTGCCCGCAGTGATGAAGTTGCCGGAGCTCGCCGATATCTCGCTTGCGCATGCGGTCGCGCTGGTAACACGCAACCCGGCCCGCGTCGCCGGCCTGCACGATCGCGGCGAGATCGCGGTTGGCAAGCGAGCTGATTTGGTCGCGGTGCAACGCGTCGGTGGCCTGCCGCAACCCGGCCAGGTCTGGTCATGCGGCAGGCTGGCACTCGCCACCAGCCATCTACGCCGATAAGGTGATGCGATGCCAAACGCCCTGATCTATGTGACCGGGCCCTCCGGTAGCGGCAAGGACAGTCTTTTGCGCTACGCTCGCGAGCAGTTGTCCGGCCACGCCAGGGTCTGTTTTAGTCATCGGTATATCACACGTGCAGCGGATGCGGGAGGCGAAAACCATATCGCACTCAGCTCCGAGGAATTTGCGTCGCGCAGCCAAGCCGGGTTGTTTGCGCTGAGCTGGGCAAGCAACGAGCTGCGTTATGGCGTTGGCATCGAAATCGAGTATTGGCTCGCCAGCGGTTTAACTGTCGTGATGAACGGCTCGCGCGGATACCTCCCGCAGGCGCGCGCGCGCTATCCCCAGCTTGCGCTTGTTGAAATTGCCGTCTCGGAGCCGGTCTTGCGTGAACGCCTGCTTGCGCGTGGCCGGGAAACGGCAGAGCAGGTCGAGCGGCGCCTCCAGCGCACGCGCGAACTCTCACGGATGGCGCCCCGCGCCGAGGTCATCAGCAACGAGGGCAATCTTAAGTCGGCCGGTCAGGCACTCGTAGCGTTGATCTGCCGGTACGCCGGGCAGCTGCCTGGTATACGAACAGTGCCGACAGCTGGTTTGAACCCCGCACCTCCGGCACTTGGCCTCTCCTGAGGCCTCCGCGCTCACGACCCATCTCCCACCGCTCAATTCCGCGTTTACAACCCGGATGCCGGGACCGGGCGCCCATCCTGGTTTGGTTTCCATCAACACCGAGATCGCGGCACTGGACCGGTTGGGAGAGGTCGGATACGCGTACCGCTCGGATCTTGCGCAAAATTCGCATCCCTCGGCGCCGGTACGACCAATGGACGGCGCATCGTGACGGCAACCGGACCGAGAAGCCATCGCCGCGATGGGTTATGCGGCAGGTTGCGATTGCGGAGACTGCACCATGCCCCCACCGATCGGTCCTATGGTCGATGCCACGCCTCGGCCATTACCCGCGCGTGTGTCGATCCGCGGCCAGTATGCTGTGCTGGAGCCGCTACACCGGCGCCATGCGACGGAGTTGTGGGACGCGGCGCAGGGCGCCGATGACAGTTGGGCGTATCTCGGCTGCGGACCGTTTGCTTCGATGGAGGCGATGGCGCGCTACATCGCCGAGTTCGCGGTGGAGCAAGACCGGATGGTCTGGGCTGTGCGGCCCGTATCGACGGGGATGGCGTCGGGGTGGCTGTCGTTGATGGACATCCAGCCCAAGAACGCGTCGATCGAGCTGGGCAGCATCTGGTTCTCCCCGCGCATGCAGCGCACGCGCGCCGCGACCGAGGCGATGTTCCTGCTGCTGCGGCTTGCCGCTGATGAGTTGGGCTACCAGCGGCTGGTGTGGAAATGCAACGCGCTGAATGCACCTTCGAAGCGCGCGGCGGATCGATTGGGGTTTGTGTACGAGGGCCGGCACCGCTGGCACATGGTCACCAAAGGGCACCGGCGCGACACGGACTGGTACAGCATCCTGGCCGACGAATGGCCGCGATGCAGAGACGCACTCGTTGCGTGGCTCGATCCCGCGAATTTCGCGCCGGACGGAACAGCGCAGCGGGGACTGGCGGAGCTGCGGGCTCAGCCCTCGAGCATCGCATGCCGCCCGGCGATATAGCCCTGGCAGGTGGCACGTGCGAGGCCGTGCTGGCTGAATCCGCCTGACGATTCACCACCACAATACAGGCCCGGAATCACGCGCCCCCACAGATCGACGACCTGGCAGTACGCATTGATGCGTAACCCGGCGCGCGTGTCGTGGATCACCGGCGTCGCCCAGGCCGCATAGAATGGCGGCGTGGCAATCTTGTACAGCGGCTTCGGCTTGCCGAAATCCTCGTCCTCGCCGGAATCAACGAACGCGTTGTAACGCGCAACCGTCGCTGCCAGATTTTCGGGTGGCATCGGCACGCGCTGGTACTGCATGACAATACTTCGCGCGAGCTCCGCCACGCTATCGGCCCGGAAGCAGAAGCCCTCGGCGTAATCGACGTGCGGTGGTTCAGGCACCCATTTCTCCCGTTCACACGCCGCGGCATCGAAGATCGCCCAGATCGGGCCGCCACCATTCTTGCCGTCGCCAATGCCGGCCATTGCCGCGTTCAGCCAGTTGTTCGGCCTGTAGCGAACGTTTTCCGCGTTGCGCCAATCGCCCTGCACATAGGGGCTGATCGAGTTGTAGTTGTTGGTCGTGAAGCCTCGGCCGGTCTCAGCGTAGAACCGCTTGCCCAGCATGTTCACGGTGATGACGTTCTGCCAGTCACCCACAGTCAAGCCGATCGCGCGAGCCTTGTGAAACACCCGGCTGCCCGGCCGCCAGCGCAGGTTCTGGTAATTGTACTGGCAGCCGACAGCGGCCGGCTTGGTCACGCTGTAGCCGAACTCTCCCATCTGATTATAAACACCCCACAGCGAGGCGCCGATCTCCATCGCCGCGATCTCGCCGCTGGCGTCCTGGTCGGACCACGGCATGCCGGAGAGGCCGCAATATTCCTCGGTCAGTCGCGGATCGAACATGCGGCGGAAGTTTACATTGCCGGTGGAACCGCCGGTTGCAATGATCACGGCCCGGTGGGCGAAGATATCGATGGCGCCGGCATCCGTCTGCACAGCGACGCCTAGCACGCGGCCGCCACGCGGCGATTCGCGATGCAGCGCGATCATCCGGTGCCGCAGCAGAATCTGCACGCCAAGCCGGCGCGCCGATGCCTCGAGCGGACGCATCAGTCCGTTGCCCGTCGAGGTGGTGGCGCGCACCGCCGGGTCGGCCGGCTTGCCGGTCTGCACCAGCGGCCAATCCATCGCCGCGCAGTGCATCTCGCGCGGCACCGAATTGCCGACTGCGTTGCCGCCGCGCGCATCCGGCGCCTGGTCGATGAACACCACCCCGTGGTTCAGCAGGAAATCGTGCGTTGCCGCCGCGTGGTCGCAGTAGGCGCGGACGATCTCGTGGTCGTTGTAGCGATAGTCGGGGAAGCCATTCGGCTCTACCACCGACCAGTCGGTCAGATCGCGGAACATCAGGTCGGGCGAATCTGCTATCCCGTGCGCGCGCTGCGCCGCGTTGCCGCCACCGAGAGGCACGTTCCCGCCGCTGGTGATGGCATGGCCGCCGATGTCGTCCTCGGCCTCCACGACGATGACTGAGGCGCCGAGTTCGCGGGCGGCGATCGCGGCAGGCAGGCCGGTGGCGCCGGAGCCGATCACCACAACGTCGGCTTCGCGGTGCCAGTCAATGCGCATGGTGTCGATCACGGCATTCGGACCCGAATGCCGGTTGGCGGTTGGTCCATGGCGGTTCACAGAAATCTCCGGGATTGCGTGGCAGATCGTTGCCCAGCGGCATGATCCGGCGAGGCGGGTCAACCTGCAAGTGTGCTTTGCTTCACAGCAACCCCGGTCGGGACGTCGCATGAGCGGATCGATATGATCGCGACACGGGGATTCGGTGTCGGGCGCGCCTGCGGACCAGCGGAAAGCCGTATCGACGCGGCCG
>JASHVB010000675.1 GCA_030039695.1 Acetobacteraceae bacterium | reverse complement strand
AAAGGGTAACCTTTCTCCTCAACCTCCCTCAGTTCGCGCTGATGGAGCAGATGGCCCCTTTTCTCTTCGTCTAGGCCTCGGCCAACAAACAAGAAGCGCGCCGAGCCCGCAGTAGCCGGACAGGACTCTCCAATGCCGGCTACCCGCCATCATGATTGCGTCGTGTCGTCGCAACACTTCATCGATTTTGCCGATTCGTCGCAGAGTGTCGTGTTGACCCGATTTCTGCAACATGGAACCGAGGAAAATGGCCATTCTCGGTGGACGGAAAAATGCGGGCACTGACGCTTACTCGGTAACACATCAGGCGGCATTTTGACCCTTATGTGCGACAAACTGCTTTTTGTGCCTCATCAAAGCCTTGGTCGCCTCAGATGCCATCCGCAGTCAGGTCATACATGAACTCACTGAGATAAACGGAGGTATTGTTCCGGAATACGTATGAAAATTGACCCTTATTTTGCGTATCGCTGATTCAGCACCAGCGCGACAGCCAGTCGGTCATGCGCAATGACCGAATCATCCCAACGGCCCTATCCAATGGCTGGTTTCGAACCAACACCGGCATAGGCCCGTTCATCAGGCGTTCCAAGAGGCAGAGGTTCACCGCCACGCGGTGCCGGGGTCTTGCGCCAGGACAATAGCTCGATTCAGCGTCTCTGTCGCTCAATGCGGCCGTCTCAACCGGGACACCTTGCCCAGAACCGCGCCCAGCAGGCCACGCCTAGAAGTTGGTTTCGATCCCTCTGAAACGCATGAGCGCCATGGACAGGCTCCTCATCACGCCACATTGACCAGCATGAAGCCGAGCGCATCCCGGAGAACCCCTGCGAGACCGGCCGGTGCCACGACATTCGCTGCGTCCTCTGGCGCAAACCATCTGGTGTCACGCTCCGATTTCTCTGGCCACTTCCGAAGCTGTCGCTCAACCGCCAGCAGGAAGACAGACACTTCGCACGTAATCACCTTGCGGGCAGTCCGCCGCTTCTCGTAGCGGTACGATCCAACCGGCTTATCGCCAACGATACTGCCGATTACCCCGGCCTCTTCGAATGCTTCTCGCTCCGCTGTGGCCGGCGCCGTCAACCCGCGGATGGGCCAGCCTTTGGGAATGATCCAATCCCGCCGCCCACGGGTCGTCACGAGCAGGACCCTGATCTCTCCGTGTCTGCCAATCACAAATGGCAGGGCACCATGTTGATACACAAGCTGATCGCCAATGGTGGCCATCGTGAACTTTCAATGCATTCACAGCCACCCAAGCATACACATGCGAGTCGGCGCAACCCTGACGGGAGTCAATCGGACCAGAACGTCGGCATTGTCTTGAACTGCTGCCAGGACTTATGCAGCCTTCCGACTGCAAGACGTCCGCGCGCCTGCCAACCCATCGCCACCCCGATGCTCCGCTGAACGTCGAGGGTGACTGAATCCCGTGCGAGCGCGCACAGAAATGGCCAAGCCACCGACGCGTCGTTATCGTGACCGAGATCATCCTGTAGCTGTGCGAGGTGGCCGACGTAGTTCATCGCTCTGGTGTTCTCCCCCAGGGCGGCACGGAAGAACTCTATCACGTAACGGAGCTTCTTGAGTTCCACCCTGACGCGATGACGTGCGGAGGGTTCCAAACGTCGGAAATGCTCACCTTGCTTCAGCACCTTGCGATGCAATCGCGTCAAAATGCGGCAGGCGAACGCAGGTGCGGGCTCGAGCAACACCGCGAGTGGCCGATTCTCGAGTTCATTACGCCAACCACGGGTTTCGATCCATTGCCGAAGGGACAATTGGAACCGGTTGTACCGCTGGCTCGCGAGTGCCTCGCGCAAGGCGGCGTAGGCTGCGAGGCGATATGGTTCGGCGGCTTCGCGAAGCCCATCAAAATCAAACCAATCCGTCCCCACCGCTTCCGAGGGGGCGGTCATTGTCTCTGTGACGAAGACGTCCCAATCGCGCGCGGCGCCAAGGAGCTGCCCCAACCATTTTGCTTCAGCACTAAAACCGGACAGGCTGGGCGAGCCCAGTTCACGATGCAGCAGGCTACAGGCGGAGCGCATGCGACGCAGCGCGACCCGCATTTGATGGACACCCTCCGGATGCTGCCCAGCTTCAGCCACGGCCTGATTGGCCAGCAGGTGGTGCTGGCAGTTGGCAAGCAGCAAACCGACAACATCGTCCAGCGTGTGTTCGGCGGTGATGGATGGCGGCGTTGCTTTCGTCCCCTTTGACGCCGCCCCGAAGGCTAAATCATAGCCTCGATCTGCTTTGCTCCGTATGGCAACTCTAAGCGGCGCTATTTCGAGGAGTTCGAGACCGAGATCGTACAGAACCCGCTTGTCGCCAGACTTCACCTCCAATTCCAGCTCGCTCAGCGCTTCGGAGCGGTCGCCTGCCGCAATCAAGCCTTCGTCGAAGGCCATTTCCACAATGGCCCCACCGAAATCGAGACGTTGCGTACGCCGACGTACCGTCGTCGTGAAGACCGGAGCAAGAGCGTCGGGTGCCATATTGTCCAGCGGAGCGCCGATCTCCAAAACCGGAAGCCGCGCGAGATCCGGCCCGGCACCACTGACGAGACACTCCCATTCCGCGCGAGCGAACGGCTGCCCATCGGTCGGTCCGCGCTTCAAGGTCTGGATATATCGCTTGCCGGCGCGCCGTACCCTCAGCGACAGACCGTGGCTGAACAGGGCACGGTCATCGGTATCGTAATAGGTGGTCTCGAGCCGCCGCGCCGCGCCGGCACTGCGCCCATACCGAACGATCGCGGGCGCTTCGCAAAGCTTGTCCAGCACGCCAGCTGGCGCGAGCAGCTTCAGCTCGACCTCGTCCTTGGCACCCGACGGCGGCTCGATCGGGGTGCGCTCGGGGCCGGTTTCCAGCGACCGAGCGGATTCCTCTTGCAGCATGTACCGACCAAATGGAGTAGAATATGTAGGTTTTATGACAGAAGACGATTCGTCGACAAGCCCCTCGACTCACCGCGTAACAAAGCCGCGCCGGCAGCAGATTCTAGCCGATTTCGGGGGTGTCACCGCCCTGCCTGTCCACGATCCGGCGGGCGCCGCCGGGCGTGGTCCAATGCGAAAGCATCGTTCCGGCTTGGGGGCGGTTTCACATCCGCGTGCTGGGATGATCCGCGCCTGGGTGGCTCGGTCGGAAACTCTCAGCGGGTGGCTCGGGGACACGACCCGCTAATTTCCGAGCCCGGTTCGCGCGCGTCATTGTTCGCTTCGGCGAGGACATGCCGCCCGATCGGCGAAGCGTCTACGAAAGACTGTTTGATCGCTCACCAAGTCTGGTCGCGCGCGGGAATGCCGATCGCAATCTCACCCTTATTCACGGGGATGCGCATTGCTGGAATTGCCTTCCGCCCCAACACACCGCAGACGACAGTGTTCGCCGCATCGATTGGCAAGCTTGGGCTGTTGGCATTGGGGCGACACCGTTATCGCCCACACGGTTGCGATGCTCTGGCTCCCTGATTTCCGTCGCCGGACTGAACGGCCGTTGCCCAACCTCTATCATGAGGCGCTTCTAACCAGCGGCATAAGGGGTAACAGCCGGCGGGCGCCGGAGGACGGCTATCGTCTGTCAGTGCTCTTGAACGTCCTACAACCCCTAGGGCGAGCGACGAGCGGCGTTCCCGGGAGGGTCTGGTGGCCAAATCCTGAACGCAACATGCCAACTGTCGAGGACCTCAACTGCCGCCAGCTACTTGGTTTAAAGTCCGCTCTCCACACAGTGAGGCTGTTGATGGCGCAGCCTGTTTTTTGATTGCTCGGTGAGCACTAGACTGGGCACGACACCTCGCGCCACAGGAGCCGCCACATGACCGACGAAATTCTACCCCCCGAGGGCGGTTACGCTGCCGCGCCCGGTTGGCTTCAATATTCTCGCGGAGTGCGCGCGCTGCCGGGGCACGCGATCGTGCGCGTCCGTTTTCAGAACCTGATCCCGCTCGATGCCGGCTTCACCCGGATCGCGTCCTGGCTGCGCGACCTCGGGCGTCCGCTTACGTCGCTCTGTGCCTGCGAGCTCCGCTCGCCCGCGCAGTTCACCGAGGAGGGATTCCGCACCTTCAATCTCCGCTACGCCGAGACGCTGCGCGCCTGGGGCGTGATGCGGGGCGACGCCAATCCGGTGGCGCGCAGCAATGTCTGCCCGCCCATTGCACCGCCGCAGGAGCCGAGCTTCTACGCGTTCTGTTACGCGGCGCCGACGCCGGGCGCCATGTCCACCTTTGTCGCTGCCGGTTCCGGCGAGACGACCGAGGGGACCGGCCCTTACCCCGAGCGCGTGATCGCGTACGGCGACACCAGCCCGAGCGGGATGCGCCGTAAGGCCGAGCGCGTGATCGACGAGATGGAGCGTCGCATGGCCTTGATCGGCGGCAGTTGGAAAGCCGCCACTGCCGTCCAGGTCTATACGGTGCACGAGATCCACGGCTTCGTTGCCGACCTTCTGGTCGCGCGCGGCGCGGCGTCGCACGGGCTGAGCTGGCACTTCGCCCGCCCACCGATTGTCGGCCTGGAATACGAGATGGACGTGCGGGCCGTAAACGAGGAGCGTGTCGCCGCACAATAGATACGCGCTGCTTCGCCTGGCGGAAACGCCTGGCGCGAGAGAAATCGCGACCGAACGAGTTTGGCGCGCTCACGAGGCGACGGCTTGAGGCACCGTCGCAGTGGCGCAACCTTGCAAAGCGCCCGTTTGCCCATGACGATGGTCACGGAGACTATCGGCAGCTTTTCTCGTTCTTGAACTCGAAAGCTGCCAGTCCACAGTGCACCCGGGGCGGACGCTTCGAGCTGCCGGTACGACATCCCTTTGGGTCGAGAGCAGACCGGCGGCTCCGGGTGGATTGCCGACATTGGCAGTGGCGCTCACTTCAGGCGCTGCGTTATAACGGTCCATGATTGAACACGCGCGTCACGTGCCATTACGGTCCATTCCCTGGAGCGGCGGCGACGCTGCCGCCGCGATCGAGGATATCGTTGCCGATGGGCTTGAGCATTTCGATGCCGAGCGATTCTGGCCTGCGCATCCGCTTGATGAGGGAATCAGGGACGGCCACACCAGCTGCTATTTTGGTGCCACCGGCATGATATGGGGCATCGCCTACCTCGGCCGGGTCGGCGCGACTAACACAAGGTTCGATTTCCGCCCCTACCTCCCGCGGCTGATGGAAGCCAACCAGTTTGAATCGGCCACTTACGGAGATTACGCAGCGCACGGCTCGTTGTTATTCGGCGATCTCGGCGCGGCCTTGTTGGTCATGCGCCTCAACCCAACTCCCGCGATCGCGGACTTGATCTATGCGCGGGCGGGTGCGAACACGACGTTGCCGGTGCGCGAGCTGATGTGGGGCATGCCCGGCTCCATGATCGCTTGCGTGCACATGGCAGCCATGACAGCGGAACAGCGTTGGCGAGCGCTGTTCGCAACCCAGGCCGCGCGCCTGCTCGATGACTTGGACGAGACAGACCAGGGTCCGTTGTGGATGCAGGACCTCTATGGCAGGCAATTACGCTACCTCGGGCCCGTGCATGGTTACGCAGGCAACATGATCGCGTTGATGCGCGGCTGGAACTGGTTGGGAGACAGTCAACGCACGCGGATCGCCGAGGCTGTGCCACGGACCTTGACTGCGAATGCGTGGCGTTCCGAACTCGGCGCATCGTGGCACCCCGCTGTCGCCCAACGCGACAGACCGCCGTGGCTTTGCCAGTACTGCCATGGAGCGCCCGGTATGGTGGCGGCATTCGCGGATGCGCCGTTCACGTCACCCGAGTTGCAAGACTTGCTGCGCGAGGGGGGCGAATTTACCTGGGCTGCAGGACCGCTCGCCAAAGGCTCGAATCTTTGCCACGGCACGGGGGGCAATGGCTATGCGTTTCTTAAGCTCTATCGTCGAACCACGGATTTGATATGGCTCGATCGCGCCCGTGCGTTCGCAATGACCGCGATCGCCCAATATCGCGAGACGCGTCACCAACTCGGACGGGGCCGCTATTCGTTGTGGACCGGTGATATTGGCCTCGCCATCTATCTGTGGGACTGCCTTACAAGCAACCCACAGTTTCCGACGATCGATGTCTTCTGAATTGTTCCCAATCGGCTTTCTTTGCGTCCGAAGCTCGCGAGAAAAGTCGCAGACGTTAGCGCGGCTACCTTCTCCGGTCGGGCACGGAACGACGGCTTAAGGGCCGATTTCGGCGCTACCCGCCGCGGTCACCTTACGGCCACTATGGGTGGAAACCAGCCGGGAAGAACCTCCATGCCCGTTACTGAAAGGGCCAGCTCAAATCGTCATCCTTGCAGTTGAGCCAGCCAAGAAGTGTTTTGATGCGTTCGTTCGTCATAGCAGTGCGGCATATGGCCGCGATCATCGGAAAAACGCTTCCTCCTTCCACGCCAGAGCTTTGGAAGGCGCAATCAGCATTGCGAAGGATAATCCGAGCCTTTTCCGCTGTTACGAGCAGCCTGGCTCGGTCGGCGTCGTCCCTGAGACAATCCGCAAGCTGCCTGTACGTAGTGTTCAGTTTGGCATCCGCTGCGTTGAAATCCCGCTCAGCGCACTGATCCACTGTCGCCTGGTCCTCTGCATCCTTGCAATCAGGTCTCGCCGCCCATGCTGCTGGTGCTGTTGCTAGCTAAGCTAGGTTGGTCAGGTGCTGCCTGTGGGCAGTTTTTGCGCCGGCTGCTGAAGGCAACGAAGCGCGGGAAGTGTCGTTTGGGTACGCATCGGGGGAATGCGGAGAGGTTTGGGCCGCCCATCTCGAATGATCGGGGAGGGTCGGGTTGGAAGATCGAGACGATGACATTTGCCGACGACGGCGTTCTTGGACATTCCGAGGAGGCGGCCGATCTCGCTTGTGCTAACTCCTTCCTTATAGAGTTCGGGTAGGTGAGCGATTTTGGTTTCGGTTCAGGGGAATTCGTCGTTGACGTTGTACACGATGGCCTCCTGTCGTAATAGTTTCACGGGAAGACCACTCCAGGGGCGGCGTCAGCCGACCGGGCGCAGGCAGGCTTCGCCTGCGGGAGCGCGAAGCGCGACGGACTCTTGCGGCCGGTCGGCTGCACGTGGCAGCTGACCCTTATCGGTCCTTGTTAACGTTGCTTGCGGCGCGAGTTCCTGATGCTGTACGGTTAGGGTACCTACACCCAGGGAGAGACGAATTTATGTCTGTCCGTTCTGCGTGGAATCCCTTACTTCTTGCATCTGCGTCCTTAGGTTTGTCCAAATGCGCGGTGGCAGAGGCGGAACCGTCAGTGGCTCATGTCGGTTGAAGACGCAGAGCGATTTTTGAAGGCAGCGCAGGCCAGGCTCGAGTTTGCGATGCAGCCACAGCAGATTTGGGTGGGCGAAGTGCTTTGGTGATGGGCTCTGTACATGGAGCCCCGTATCCGGTTGCTGTGTCTGTGCGATGTGAAGCGGCTGGTTTCCTTCGGTCCTATACGAACGATCTTATCCAATGGCCGGTTTGGGTGGAAATCGTCATCCGCTACCGAAGTGTGAGAGATCTCATCCCGGGCCGATCACGGCCTACCCATTGCGTGACAACCATTTGGATAGTGGCGGTAACGGTCCGGACTTACTCGCGATCCTCAACGTCCCTGATCCTCCAGACTGATAGAGTGCCGGTACCCGGATCAATACGTACCCCGACGCAGTCCTTGCACCAACGCGCAAGACCGCTCTACAAATGCAGCTGCGGCGACGAGCTGAGAGGTCCCCTACTGTCGGTCCGATATGATTTAGGGCGCGCGGAACTGGACGACGTTGGAAGTCCCTGCGGATGATTTGCCGGCCTGGTGGACTGCCTCCGCAAGATCAGCATATTGGAATGGCTTATTGAGCGTGCGGACACCAAGCTCCGACCATCGCTTCAGCGCATCGTTGTCCACATACCCCGTCATGAACAAGATTGATAAGTCGGGACAGACCTTTCTCGCTTCGGTCGCGCACTCGCTGCCGTTCATCAGCGGCATAGCAAAGTCGACGAGCAGCAGGTCGCACTGACCTCCTTCTTTGAGAAACTTTAGGGCTGACCGGCCGCTTGCCGCCTCTACCACTTCATGGCCCATCTCCTCGAGCATCTCTTTCGCGAGCCCCCGCACCGCGTCATCGTCATCAACAACAACAACGCGAAGCCTCTCCACGGACCGCACCCCGACCGCGGCGATCTGATGCATTTCAGGCGAAGCGACCGCGCGGCGGAGCCACAGATGGACCGTAGTGCCTTTGCCAGGCGTGCTTTGGATTGTAGCTGTCCCGCCGACCTGCCTCGCGAAGCCATACACCATCGAGAGACCCAGCCCGCTGCCCTTCCCAGGCCCCTTCGTGGTGAAGAACGGATCGAACGCCTTCGCCACGACATCATCCGTCATGCCTGATCCGGTATCTCGCACGGACACGACAACGTAATCCCCTGATGCAACTTCCGGTGCACGACCTGGGGCTTGGTCTGAAATTTGACGTGTCTGCATGATGAGGTCACCACCGAGCGGCATCGCGTCGCGCGCATTCACTGCGAGATTGAGCAAGGCCATCTCGAGCTGGGCGGGATCTGCCAGAGCTGGCCCCAGGCCAGCCTCGAGGTCAACGCTGATCCTTATCAGTGGCCCTATCATGCGATGCAGTAGCTCTTGCATTCCCGTTATGAGTGCATTCGTATCGACTGCCTTCGTTGCCACTTCCCGCCGACGGGCGAATGCAAGCATGTTGGCGGTGAGCTGAGCGCCTCGCTCCGCTGCATGGGTCGCGGTGGTCAGCAAGCGCTGGACCCGCGCGTCAGTAACCTGCTTTAGGGCAAGCTCTAATGAGCCGAGCACCGCAGTGAGCAGGTTGTTGAAATCGTGGGCGACCCCACCAGTAAGCTGACCCAAAGCCTCCATTTTTTGGGCCTGATTGAGTTCCTCCCGCGTCGCAGCGAGTGCGGTTGCCTGCTCTCGAACTTGCTGATCCAGTGCGGCACGGGCGCGCTGGAGATTCGCCTCCACGCCCTTGCGCATCGCCACATCGGCGCTGAGCGCTAAGCTGGGGACGGACGAGCTGATCATGAACATGAGCAGAAGAAGGAACGAATCGTTTAAATCGGTGTTAGCAAACGGTCCGCCGCCCCGCAGAGTGCCCCAAACCGCAAACCCGGTGAGAATAACGGCGACTGTCGCTGTGTCGCGCTGGTTGCCGCGGAGGGCAGTCCAGGCAAGTGGCAGGATCGCAAGAAAAGCCAGCGGGCGAGCTGTTCCGGTCTGTGTGATCAGCGGGCTGAACGTGATGAGGCCGACAGCTCCAGCAGTCGCATAGGCAACGGCTGTGGCGACCCACTCCCTCGTAGTCGCAAACGGAGGTTCCGCCGCGGCAGCCCATAGTGTGATGACTGGTGTTATGACCAAAGCACCGGCTGTGTCGCCGAGCCACCACGTCATCCAGACCCCGGCAATCCGTCCCGGATCGACAGAACCGGCAAGAGCCAGGCTGCCGACACCGATCAGCGCCGAGATCGGTGTGGCGAGTGACGTGCTGATTAATGCAAAGCGCACCACGCCGCCTGGCGTATTGAACGTCGCAGTCCCTCCGGACCAGCGGTTGATCAGCCAAGCACCAACGAGGCACTCTAACGTGTTGCCGATCGCGATCGCGCCAGAGGTGGCTACGGAACCTGTAGTCGTCGCATTCGCCAGAAAGGCGCCAAGGAGAATGGCAGGTGTGACGCGATATCCCAGCAGCAACACCGCAGCCAGCGCCAAGCCAGTTGGAGGCCAAATCGGCGTTGCGCTCGGATTGATGGATGCGAGCAATAGGCCGGCTTTCGCGCACGCAAAGTAGCTAACGCTGATGCCGAGTAGAATGGCGATATGCCAGGTATGCTTACGCCAGCTGGGCCGCGGCAAACCCTTGGCTGGCGTTTCATTCAATTCAACAGTCGGCTGCACTCCGAGCCTTCCCAATGGATCTGATCAACGTGCGGATCGGCTACCGACGAATCGGAGGCCATCCGATTCCATGATAGGGCACCAGATCAATCTCCGTTGGAAATAAAAAAGGCTGACGGTCGATCTTAGGGTATGGCCCTTATACACATGACGCCGCGATTGAGAACACGCTAAGGGGCTCATCCCCGGCCTGCCGTTTCGCGACACCAATTGTCTCCAGGTTCAACTGCCAGAGTTAACCAGCAACATGGGACCCTGGCAATCCGGTCGGCCTCGTCCGCTCCCTGCCCGGGCGCCACGAGGGAATGGCTGGTTTGAGTCGAAGCGGACTCGGGCAAGCAACTCCCGACAACCGAGGTCTTCGACCGCGCCGAAACCTGAGTTGACGCGAGCGACCCCTTCGGGTCGAGGTCATACCGGCTGCGCCGCCTCGTGCATCATGGCGTGACCATGACGATCTCTCCGAACGGCATCGTTCGGTCGTGTTGCGGCGTGAGCCAGATTACGGGAAGGCCCGGGTCGTCTGGCTGGTCGCTGGAGTCCAAATCGGTGGCGTAAACGATTGCGCTGAAATCGAGGCTGGATCCTGCGATCCAGTCGAGTGCCGGCTGAAATTTGTTGCCGTCGCGACCATGTACCTCGACGCGCTGGAATGTATCGCCAGGCTGAAGGTAATCGACGCGCTGTACTTCGGCATCGCATTGAATGAGGGCAAATTCATTCGGGCTCGTCTCCTCGAGGATGCCGAGTGCACCGGCGGTGTATACCGCGAGCTCACGTTTGGAGATCGAACCTGAGGTGTCGAGGACAAACGCGATCCGGCCAGGCCCGAAGCGGCGCCAGCCCGGCAGATATAACCCGTGTTGGATGAAGCGCCGGTTTGGCTGCGTCCAGCTCACCTCGCACCGGAGTAATCCGTCAAAGCTGATGCGGAACCTGTCGTGCCAGTCCGTGTGGTCGGTTGCTGTCTCGATTATCTCCTGGCGTGCAGCACTGAATTTCCCGGCGCGCTTTGCTGCCGCGGCAGCCTGACCGGTTCGGACATCAAGTTCATGCGTGGCCTGATGTTGCTGCGCGGTGCCGAGGGGCTGTCCGTTGGGCGCCCGGAGATCACGGACCTCGCCCCAGTCAGGGGCTGGGACGAACTGGTCCTCCGCGTCGACGCCAGCATTGCCACCGCCGTCCGATTCGCCTTCGCGCGGGACCGGGGTTTATTTCGAGATATATTGTCGTGTGCAGCCGACGTCCGGTTTCCTTGGTTCGCTGTTGTTTCCAGTTGAGGGACATCGCGCTGTTGAGCATCCTGATCTTCAAGGAGCTGCGCGTAGATGATTTCGGTCGGAAGTCCCGCTTAATAGCGCTCCGGGTCAAACCCACCCTCGGCTGGCAGGATGTAGCCGTCTTCCATCAGAAGCCGGTTGATCAGAAGATCGGCGGCTGTGTTCCACAGTTGGGGATCTCGCTCGCCACGTCTCAACCGGTCCTCGTTCGTCTCCGCGCGACTGTCGCGGAGCATGGCCCTGTAGCCTGTCGTGTCGACAACACACGATAGTTGATCGGCGACGGTCGCTGCCGTTTGGCGGCCGACGCTGCGGATTGCGTCGGCCAAGCCGACGCCCGCGGCGCGGACCTTCGGCGGGAGATCGTGCGCGGCCAGTCAAGCGGTGGCGGCTTGGGATTGTGGATCTCGACGGTGCTGGATACTTCCACAACGGCTCGGTGGCTGGAGTGCAGATCGCATCAGCCATTGCGCTCGATCTCCTCCAAGGTGGACGACAACGCGGTCGAAATGCAAGGATCCTGCGGGTAGGCGCCATTGGAGCGTAGTATGTTGAGAAAGCTCGTTAAAAGCATTCCTGGGGTCGCAAAAGTGCACAAAGTTTACAAATTGACCCAGAATTACCTTCATCCGTCTGGTTACTTCAACGATGCTCCGAGCGATTTAGCGGGTAATCCCCTGCCATGGTTTAGCTATCCCACGATTTCGTTTTTGGAAGACATCATTCAGAAACAGTGGAAGGTCTTCGAGTACGGATGCGGCTATTCAACCCTTTTCTGGAGCGGAAAATGCGAGAAGACGGTATCCGTTGAACACGATGAACACTGGTTCGACCGCGTGAAAAACTTGAACAGCAGCTTGGAAATTCATCTCGTCAAGGAAGGCGCTGATCGCCAGAGGCAGGAGGTTGCCACCCTGATAAGCTCCTTTGAGGCAATGAACTTCGACCTCCCGCTCACAGCCGATCGAGATCATAATAAAGAACATGGCCTGTTAAATATTGAATTTGCCGACTACGCAGCAAAGCTAATCGAATATCCCAAAGGGTTCTTTGACGTCATTGTCGTTGACGGAATGGCACGTAGTCTTTGCTTATTCCTTGCCGCAGACTACATATCCGACAAGGGCATAATAATACTGGATGACTCTCAGCGTTGGCAGTATAACGACGCTCAGAATTATTTGATGAGCAACAAAGGATTCAATAGACTAGACTTTAATGGTTTGGGTCCCCTAGAAAACTATGCGTGGACTACGTCGATTTTGTTCAAAAGCACCGATTTTCTGAGGCAATGCAAAACCACACGCAGAAAAGGCGCCGGTGATCTTGGATGGTAACGTACAAACCCCGCGACCGGATGGTGCTCTTGGTCGCCTATCCACCGGCACCATGCGCCACCGGCTGGGTGAGATCGCTACCCGTCACAAACCGTAGGACGCCAGCAACACTTCGGCCCCTTCCCGACACTATCCTGCCGGTGCCGCATTCCCTTCACAGCGGCCACCATAATCCGAAGCACACTGGCGCGTTCGTCCGAGGGCGCGCCTTTGTTACGTACGCCGCCCAACCGGCTGATCGATGCCCATCCCAAGTGGTTAGGGAGCCCGAAACACACCGAAACATTCCTGAGGCGCTCCGGCTGTAGGTAGCAGCCAACAATGCCCTGGGCCTTTCACTCCCAAACCCCGGGCCCTTACCTTGGGCGCGCCCATCTCCTCCGGGCGCGCCTTTTCTGTTGGTGGCAGATCGACGCCGTCAACGAACGGTAGGAGGCTGGAACCAATCCGAAGCATTGCCTAACGTATTCCGGCTGCATCCTACCGGCGTTGCATCACCGTACTCCAGCAGCGAATCCGGAGCATCACCTTGCGCGCTCATTCCCATCAGGCGCACCTCTTCTGTTAGTGGAGACTCGCTCGGGTACGGCTACCGAATCGGCGCCGCGCCTTTCAGTGAGACGCATCATGAAGGGGGGCTCAGGCGACAACTCATTGCAATCGACAACTTGCGCAGGTTGCATGTGGCTCAATCTGGCATGCTCGCCTAAAGCTTAGCGAATAGCTCACGCAACTCAGTCGGAATGTCGTGTTGCCATTAATGACCGGACTGAAAAAAGCTGGGAAAACAGTAAGTCAAAGTTGCCAATAACTCTGGACTGTGTCATTAATTCCGGAACCTCGTTGTGGGTGTCGCCGTTAATGCGGGATTTTGTGTCCGCACGTTGCTGCGAGGTCAGCCGTAGATGTCGGACGACCTCGCCGAGAATGACCGGGGCTGGACAAAGGCCTGCCGCCTACCGGATTCCGGATATTGCCGCAATTTCCGGAATATCCGGCCCACAAATCCCGGCATTAATGGCGCCACTATCGGCGAATGAGCTCCTTTCCATTCATTTTCGGCAACACGACAACCACCGTACGCGAGCGCCTCGCAGCGATACACTCCCTCTTCGAGCCGGTGATAAAACTCGTGGGCGGAGACCCGAACGATCGCGGGGTTGGGATCTCGCTCCCCACGACCTGAAGCTCCACCTCTACAAGAACAAAACGCAACTCATCGGCAGGTTGCGCAAGCAAGTGGTGGATCCCAATAGCAGCGATCGGGAGCACGGCGCCGCGCTGAACAATCTGTCCGAATTGCTACCGCTCTTCTGGCGGCTGTGGCGGGATCACGCAACCCGCCGGTCGATCACTTGAGATGACCCGGAATTCCATTGCAACCCGTTTCGGGTCAGCCTCTTAGATTCGAGGCCCGATCGCGCCACCAAGGCGGCGCCTAGGGGACAGTTACTTTACAGGTGCGGCACCTGTAGCGGTTTGTAAAGCTGTGTTACACATTGGTGTTCAAGGATCAACTAAGATAGATACATATTGCCGTGTGCGCGGTCGGGCTCTTCGCACAGCGCAGCATCATCTTTGGCCCAAATCGTCTGACCACGGGCGGGGGACCCGAAGAGCATCCATGATGCCTAGCGTCTTTGACACGCAAGCGTTGCGGCAGCGGGACCAGCAGGAGGCATGGCGGGAGTGGTTCCGACCAGCGTTCGAGGTAACGCCCCGTGGTTGCCGGCGCGGTAGCTTCCCGGCTAAGAACATAGTCTGGCGACTTGACGGCATTGTCGTCTGCCGGCTGCATGCGCCAGCGGCATCTGGCCAACGTACACCGCGGCATATCCGGCGCGATCCGATCGATCACTGGGTTCTGGCCTATTGCCAACGAGGCGGGCTCTCGATCACAACAGAAACCTGCAGCTTGCAAACCCACAGCGGGACGCCACTCGTGTGGTCGCTCGGTCAGGCATTCGACGCCGAACGGACAGCTACCGACCTGCTCCAACTCTTCCTTTCACGTGATGCCTTCCAAGATATGGCGCCGGTGCTTGATGCCGCGTGTGGCGTCGTCCTGGACACACCCCTTGTGTGCCTGCTCGGCGATTTCTTGCTGTGCCTGGAGCGTCGACTGCAGGGCCTGGCCACATCCGAGACGCCGCGCATTACATCTGCCTTGCGCGCGCTGATCGCCGCCTGCCTTGCCCCCTCTGCCGATCGGATGGCCATTGCCAGAAATCAGTTGGATTTCGGACGACGAGAACGCGTGCGGCAGGTGGTCCGCAGCTACCTGCACTCGCCGAGTCTCACTCCGGACGTCTTGGGTCGCGCTGTCGGCATATCCCGTTCCAATCTCTATCGGCTGCTGGAACTGGACGGCGGCGTTGTCCATTATATTCGCCAGCAGCGCCTTCTTGAGGCGAACAAGATACTGATGGATGCGAAGCTTACGCGACCAATCTCCGCCATTGCCGACGGGCTTTGCTTTCCTGATCCATCGAGTTTCAGCAGGGCCTTCCGAGCCGTGTTCGGCTATAGCCCGAGCGAGGTTCGCGCCGCCGCTATCGCTGGTCACGCGCTGCCCCGCGCCCCAGACCGGATCTCGACGGTAGCCGAATCACGCTTTACCTCGTTTCTGCAAGGACATTAGGGCATACGCGCTTGTGGCGGCGAAGCGTTCAGACCCGCATGGTCTGTTCGTGAGTTTGGTTCACACGTGCTTCTGGACCTGGCCAAGCATCCACGGCAGCCGCCGCATGGCTGCCCGAGTTCATCACCCGCTAAAATTTGCGTTTCAGCCGCGCACCCATCAGCCCGAAGGATCCGCATCGCAAACTGCAGGACGATCTCGACGTGATCCCAGCATGGCGAAAGGACGGCGTGGTCTGCGGC
>JASHVB010000072.1 GCA_030039695.1 Acetobacteraceae bacterium | reverse complement strand
CCAACCACCGCCGGTTGGCGACGATGGAGGCGCTGGTGGCTGATGCCAAGGCCAAGGGTGCGCGCGTGACGGCCGGCGGCGAGCGGATCGGCAATCGGGGCTACTTCTTCCCGTTGACCGTGCTGGCCGATGTGCCGGACGATGCCCTGGCGATGCGCGAGGAGCCGTTCGGTCCGCTGGCCTTGCTCAGCCGGGTACGCGACGTCGATGAGGCGATCGAGAAGGCGAACTCGGTGCCATATGGGCTTGCCGCCTATGCGTTCACCAACTCGGCGCGCAACGTCGACCGGCTGGCGGACGGCGTCGAGGTCGGCAATCTATCGATCAATCACTTCGTCGCATCGACAGCGGAAACGCCGTTCGGCGGGGTGAAGGACAGTGGCTTCGGCCGCGAGGGTGGCATCGAGGGTCTGCAATGCTACACCGTGGTGAAAAACGTCTCGCATCTCACCGCGTAGCGGCGACCAGCACGGGTTAGCCGCGATAGGGATCAGCCAACAGACATTGCAGTTGCCTGATCTTCACGGCGCTGGACGCTCTCCTGGATGTGCTGGCTGAGGCCGGTTTCGGCTATCACCTCCCGTCGGCTTGCATCACCTCAGGTTCGTCGGGCGCAACAATGCGCTGCCACTCCGCACCGCTGCGCGCAATCGGAAATACCGTGCCGGCCGTGTCCATCTCCCCCTGGCTCAGGCGAAGTGGGGCATGATCTCCGATGAGAACAGTTCGAGTGTTTCCATGTCGTTTCTGTAGTCGCTGTTGATCAGCAGTTGGACACCAGCATCCCGGTATTGACCGACCAGATCGATCGCTTCCGACACCGTGCCTAGGAAACCTCGCAGCGGTCCGCGCGCTGAAAGGCGCTCGCGCTTGGCCGCCACGGCGGCCGCGTCGCGGGCCAGCAGCCAACTGAAATTATGGGTTCGCTCGATCGTGTCATAGTCCCGCTGCGCGGCATCACAATGGCCGCGCAGTACCGCGAATTTGTGCTTCACGGTCGCGAGATCACCCCCGACATTGCAGGCGTCGGCGAGGTGGGCGACCGCGCGCAGGGTCATCTGCTCGCCGCCGCCCGCGATCATCACCGGTGGACGTGGCTGCTGCACGGGCTTCGGCTCGAGGATCGCCTCCTCGACGTGAAAGTAGCGGCCGTGGAAGGTGGTGCGTGGCTCACGCCACATTTGCAGGATCAGCCGAACCGCTTCTTCCATCTGGCGGATGCGAGTCGCCGGCCGTGGCGGAAACGCCCAGCCATATTGCTGGTATTCGCCCTCGAACCAGCCCGCGCCGATGCCGAGCGTCATGCGACCGCCGCTGATCTGGTCGACACCGGCGGCGATTTTGGCCAAATGTGCGGGATTGCGGTAGGCGACCGACGTCGCCAGCGTGGCGAGTCGGATCCGGCTGGTGACAGCTGCCAGCGCCGAGAGCGCCGTCCAGCCTTCCATGAACGGTTCGGTTGGCGCCCCGACGCCGCCGATCTGGATCAGATGGTCCATAACGGAGAACCAGACGAAACCATGGTGCTCGGCCCACTGCGCCTTTGCCTTGACCCCGTCGAACGCCTTGGTCGCGTCAGGGCCGTATGCCCAGGACGGATTATGAACGCCGAATTTCATGACGCTACACTCCTCATCTCGATTGGCCATAGGCTGTCGTGCCGCCGATCAGGACCTGGTCCTTGCCAAGGACACGGCTGCGGAATCAGATAACGCAGGAACGGCTGCGTCGATGCTTCCTATTCCGGACGCTATATCCAATTGGGTATATCGACCGCAAGTTGGTGGGTTTGCTCGGGACGCTATACCAGCGAGCTTGATCAGGCGAGGTCGACAGAACGGGAACAGCCTATGAGCGGCGGAGGGCATGATCCGCGACCGCCCAGCACTGCCAGAGGAGGACAGCCATGAAATACACCAAGCTCGGCCGCACCGGCCTCGACGTGTCGCGCATCTGCCTCGGATGCATGAGCTACGGCGGCGGCAATCAGGGCAACCACGCATGGAGTCTCGGCGAGGCAGAGAGCCGCCCGTTTATCAAGAAGGCGCTCGAAGCCGGGATCAATTTTTTCGACACCGCGAACCGCTATTCGCTCGGCAACAGCGAGACGATTCTTGGTCGGGCCATCAAAGATTTCGCCCGCCGCGATGAGGTGGTGATCGCGACCAAGGTCTACGGCCGGATGCGGTCCGGTCCGAACGGCGCCGGCCTGTCGCGCAAGGCGGTCTTCACCGAAATCGACAACAGCCTGCACCGGCTGGGCATGGATTATGTTGACCTCTATCAGATTCACCGCTTCGACCACGAGACACCGATCGAGGAGACGCTCGAAGCGCTGCATGATCTCGTGAAGATGGGGAAGGTCCGCTACATCGGCGCCTCGTCGATGTATGCCTGGGAGTTCGCCCGCGCGCTTGGGATCGCCGAAAAGCGTGGCTGGACCCGTTTCGTCAGTATGCAGAACCTGGTCAACCTGCTCTATCGCGAGGAGGAGCGAGAGATGATGCCGCTCTGCGCCGCCGAAGGCATCGGCGTGATCCCATGGAGCCCACAGGCGCGGGGCAAGCTCAGTCACGATTGGGATTATACCAGCACCCGCACCGAGACCGACGAGGCGATGACCCGGCTGTTCGCAAAGACGCAAGAGGTTGACCGGAAAATCGCCGACCGGGTTGCTTTGGTCGCCAGGGAACGCGGCATCCCTCGCGCCCAGATCGCGCTGGCATGGCTCCTGTCGAAGCCCGTCATCACCGCACCGATCGTCGGTGCGACCAAGCTGCACCACCTGGACGACGCCATTGCGGCGGTGGATGTGAGACTGTCCTCTGATGAGATCGCCGCACTCGAAGAACCCTATGTTCCGCACGAGGTGGTCGGGTTCGTCTAGCCCGGTGAAGGTGGCACGCCGACGGACCGCGCAGCCGCAAGGGCCGTGGGTCAAGGAAGATCGTCGCAAAGACGCCGCGGTCTTCGTTACGGCATGCGTCTTGGCCCCGTGTCTGCCGCGACTGCCTGATCGCGGAACCGCGCTTGATTCCAATGTCAGGCGCCCGCGGGCGGCGCCCGGAGCGCTGTGAGGGACCGGTGGTGACCGCTTCGGAACGCGCGGATAGGGGGGGTGTTCGTTCGGTGCAGACCCCCTCTCGGCGAGCCGGCGCAAAGCAGCGTTGGCACTCGGTGGGCTGGACTGCTAATGTCCCGTCCGTGGGTCCATTGGCCTTGCGGCGCTTCTGCCCGCCGCGCCCGACCCATGCTCAGAGATCAGTCCAGGAGGCGCAGCTGATGAAATTCCGTCCCTTACACGACCGGGTCGTGGTCCGCCGTCTTGAAGCCGAGGAGAAGACCGCGGGCGGCATCATCATCCCGGATACTGCCAAAGAGAAACCGATGGAAGGCGAGGTGATCGCGGCGGGGCCGGGAGCACGCGACGAACAGGGCAAGCTGGTGCCGCTCGATGTGAAGGCGGGCGACCGCATCCTGTTCGGCAAGTGGTCCGGCACCGAGGTCAAGCTCGACGGTGAGGAACTCCTGATCATGAAGGAGTCCGACATCATGGGCATCATCGAGGGCGGCGCGGGCAAGAAGAAAGCTGCTTAGCCGTAACGCTCATTGAACCACGACGACTGCCACGAACAGAGGAGTTCAAGTCATGGCTGCGAAAGACGTTCGCTTTGCCGGTGACGCGCGCGCACGCATGCTGCGCGGCGTCGATATCCTGGCTGACGCGGTAAAGGTGACTCTGGGGCCAAAGGGCCGCAACGTCGTGCTCGACAAGAGCTTTGGCGCCCCGCGCATCACCAAGGACGGCGTCACTGTGGCCAAGGAAATCGAACTGCCGGACAAGTTCGAGAACATGGGCGCGCAGATGGTGCGCGAGGTCGCCAGCAAGACCAGCGATATCGCCGGCGACGGCACCACCACCGCGACGGTGCTGGCCCAGGCCATCGTGCGCGAGGGCGCGAAGGCCGTGGCGGCCGGCATGAACCCGATGGATCTGAAGCGCGGCATCGACCGTGCCGTCGAGACCATCGTCGACGAGCTGAAGAAGCGCTCGAGGAAGATAACCACCCCGGCCGAGACGGCCCAGGTGGGTGCCGTCGCCGCCAACGGCGAGCACGAGATCGGCAAGATGATCTCCGAGGCGATGCAGAAGGTCGGCAACGAGGGCGTCATCACGGTCGAGGAAGCCAAAGGCATCCAGACCGAGCTCGACGTCGTCGAGGGCATGCAGTTCGACCGCGGTTATGTCTCACCGTACTTCATCACCAACGCGGAGAAGATGACGGCGGAGCTATCCGATCCGTACATTCTGATCCACGAGAAGAAGCTGAGCGGCCTGCAGCCGATGCTGCCGCTGCTGGAGAGCGTGGTGCAGTCCGGCAAGCCGCTGCTGATCGTGGCGGAAGACGTCGAAGGTGAGGCGCTGGCCACCCTGGTCGTCAACAAGCTGCGCGGCGGCCTGAAGGTCGCGGCGGTGAAGGCGCCTGGCTTCGGCGATCGCCGCAAGGCCATGCTCGAGGACATCGCGATCCTCACCGGCGGCCAGGTGATCAGCGAGGACCTCGGCATCAAGCTCGAGAACGTCACGGTGAACATGCTCGGCAAGGCGAAGCGGGTGCTCATCGAGAAAGAGAACACCACGATCGTCGAAGGCACCGGCAAGAAGGACGACATCAAGGGCCGCTGCAACCAGATCCGCGCGCAGATCGAAGAGACCACCTCGGACTACGACCGCGAGAAGTTGCAGGAGCGGCTGGCGAAGCTGGCCGGTGGCGTGGCGGTGATCCGCGTTGGCGGGTCCACCGAAGTCGAGGTGAAGGAGCGCAAGGATCGTGTGGACGACAGCCTGCACGCGACCCGTGCGGCGGTTGAGGAAGGCATCGTGCCCGGCGGCGGCGTCGCCCTGGCACGCGCGTCGCTGATCCTGTCCAAGCTGAAGGCGGACAATGACGACCAGCGCTTCGGCGTCGAGATCGTCCGCAAGGCGATCCAGCAGCCGCTGCGTCAGATCGCCGAGAATGCCGGCGAGGACGGCGCGGTGATTGCCGGCAAGGTGCTGGACAAGGACGAGTACAACTGGGGCTTCGACGCGCAAACGGGC
>JASHVB010000674.1 GCA_030039695.1 Acetobacteraceae bacterium | reverse complement strand
CGTCTTCAAGCCCTTGTTCGCGAATGGGCGCCCCATCGCCTATGCGGCGACGATCTGTCACCACACCGATGTCGGCGGCCGAGTGCCCGGCTCTAACGCCTCGGACAGCACGGAAATCTACGCCGAGGGCCTGCGCATCCCGCCGCTAAAGCTCTACGAACGCGGCCAGCCCAACGCGACCCTGTTCCGCATCATCGACCGCAATGTGCGCCTGCCGAACCGGGTGCTGGGTGACATCCGCAGCCAGCTGGCTGCGTGCGAAATCGCCGCACGTGGCATGGCGGACCTTGTCGCGCGCTATGGCCCCGTCGGCGTGCGCGCACTGATGGATGCGACGATGGACTATTCCGAGCGTCTCACCCGCCACTGCCTGGCCGAATTGCCTGACGGCGAGGCCAGCTTTACCGACTGGATCGACGACGACCAGATTGACGCGGGCAAGCCGATTAAGCTGGTCTGCACTGTGCGCAAGCGCGGCGAGAACATGGAGGTGGACTGGACCGGCAGCGCGCCACAGGTGAAAGGCGCGATCAACAATACCTGGAGTTACACCGCCGCGGCCAGCTTCACTGCCGTGAAGTCGGTGCTGTCGATCAACATGCCGAACAACGATGGCGTCTTCCGGCCGATCCGCGTCATCGCGCCGGAGGGCACGATCATGCACGGCAAGCTGCCGGCGGCCTGCGCCGCCCGCGGCCTGACGGGTTTCCGCGCGGTGGACTGTGCGTTCGGTGCGCTGGCGCAGTTATATCCCAACCGGGTCTATGCCGCGTCGGATGGCGGCAACACCGGTGTGACGATCGGCGGCTATGACAAGGCACTGCGACCGTTCATTTACGTCGATTTCCTGTCCGGTTGCTGGGGCGCACGGCCCTGGGCCGATGGGCTCGACGGCAACACATCAATGTTCGCAAACATGGCCAGCTTCTCTGTCGAGGTCATCGAGGCTGAAAATCCGTTGGAAGTGCTGGATTACGAATTCGTTCCGGATACCGGAGGCGCTGGAAGATTTCGCGGGGGCATGTCGCAGCGCAAAACCTGGCGCATGCTGGCGGACGAAGGGATTCTCCAGGTGCGCGCCGACCGGCAGACCCATCGTCCCTACGGCCTGCAGGGCGGCCAGCCGGGCGCGGCCGGTCGCAACGTGCTAGATCCGAACTTGCCGACCCAGCAGACGCTGCATGGCAAATTGACTATGACGCTGCGTCGTGGCCAGGTGTTTCGGCACGAATTGCCAGGCGCCGGCGGTTACGGCGATCCGCTGCAACGCGACCTTGAATTGGTGGCGAAGGATCTGCGCGACGGGCTGGTCACGACCGAAGCGGCCGCGCGCGACTACGGCGTGGTGGCGTATGGTGACCCGCCGCAGATCGACGCCATGGCCACGGAGACTTTGCGTCAAGCAAGAAAGGTCTGACACCACCCCGCGTTGTTAGCCGCCAGGCCGACCGACCGGCTCAGACTGTGGGCAACGACGTGAAAGCGTCTGCGTCTTCGGATGTTGCAGGCTATGCCGCAATTGACCGTATGGTACAATACCAAGTGCCCCGTGTGTAATGCCGGGATTGACTGGCAGCGCAGCCGCTTGGCCCGTATGGCACGCGCCGGTACAATCGAATTCCGCGACATTGGGCAGGAACCAGATGCTCTGCGCCGTTTCGGCGCCGGCGTCGAGGACGTGCGTCGCCGGCTCCACGGAGTCGATGGCGACGGCCGACTTTACGTCGGCATAGATTGCGCTATCGAAATATGGCGAAGGACACCGGGAGATGGCTGGCTAGCCCGGGTCGCCGGACTGCCGTGGCTGCGGCAGATTGCACGGTTCAGTTACGACCGCTTCGCTGACCTGCTCTATGCGTGGAACCGCCGGCGACGGCATTGGTGACGAGGTGCGGTGCTACCGAGCCCTCATTGGCGGTTACTTTATCGCCGCGACCTCCTGTCTTTTTGCGGGCCAGTACGATGAACAACGTGCCCGGCCGTCATCGGAGCTGTAACTACCCCGCCAGCACGCGCTCCACTTCTGCGATCAGGTCCTCAGCCGAGATCGGCTTCCGCAGCACAGGCCCCAATGCTTCGCGGTCAATACCTGGAATGTCATAACCGGTGAGGTACAACGGCTTGATGTTGCGCCGTCTTATGCGCGACGGCGCAACACCGTTTACCCGGCTCGGCGCCGGCATGTTTGGTGCGCCGCGCGGCCTGCTACGTCCGTCGCCGGTAGGCGAGACCATGGCATTGTTGTTCGACGATGCGACGGAAATTCCCGTGCCGGATACCGACGAGGGCAAGGCCTCGCAGATCCTTCGGAACTTCATCTCCAACGCCATCAGGTTCACCGAACATGGCAAGGTCCCCGTCTCGGCAACGACCGATCCGGATGCCGATACCGTCAGCTTTCACGTGCGCGATACCGGCGTCGGCATCGCGCCCGTCGATCTGGAGATCATCTTCCAGGAATTAGCGAGCCAGCTGCAGGGTCGTGTAGAAGGAACAGGCCTCGGGCTCCCGCCGGGACGCAGGCTCGCCAAGTTGCTGGGCAGCGATATTTCGGTCGATAGTCCGTTGGGGGCCGGATCGACCTTCTCGGTCACATTGCCGCGCGTCTATCAGGCGCCACAGGAGGCCGATGCCATAGACCGGACATGGCAAATCGAACCGACCAAGGTTCCTGTGCGCGTGCTCGAACACGATCCTGTAGATGCGTTTGTCGTCGAGCGTGTTCTCGCGGGCTCAACCTACCAGCCGTTGTTTGCCCGTTCGATGCGCGAGGCAGAACACGCTCTGCGCCGCTTCCGTCCCGCTGTGATCCTGCTGGATGTCATGCTGGGTGATGAGGCGGCTCTGCCGCGCTGGACCTGCTGCACAAGGAAAAACGCATCGACCTGTCGTTCAGCGACGTGGCGATGCCAGGTGGCATGAACGGCTACGAGCTGATCCGCAAGGCACGAACTGTTCGGCACGACCTCAAGGCGCTGGTGACGTCCGGCTATGCCAATGATGTGCGCAAGCACGGCGTGCCAGTGGACGTCCCGTTGCTGCAGAAGCCGTATCCCCGGGCCGAACTTGCCGACCAGACCCGCACCGCGCTCAGCCATCACGACGTCGCCTCTTGGCGGCGTTCCACCCGCGTAGTCTAGTCGCAGCACGGAATGACGGACTGGGCGGGCATGAATCTGCGCATTGGCATCGATATCGGCGGTACCTTTACGGACCTGGTCTGCGTCGACGCGACAGGTGCCGTGCATACGCACAAAATCGCCTCCACGCCGAACGACTACGGCGAGGGGATCGTCGAAGGTCTCGGCGCACTGTTCGGCCAAATCCCCGGGACGGTGACCGAAGTGCTACACGGCACCACGATCGGCTCCAACACCGTGCTGGAGGCCAAGGGGGCGCGCACTGCGCTGCTCACCACGCGCGGTTTTCGCGACATCCTGGAAATCCGCGACCTCCGCATGCCGGTCCTGTACGACCTGCACTGGACCAAGCCGCGTACCCTGGTCGAGCGCCGGTGTCGGCTGGAGGTCACCGAAAAGCTGCGGCCTGATGGTTCCGTCGCCACGCCGCTCGATCTTGCCAGCGTCGACGCGGCGATCGCCGTGCTGCGCGCCGAGAGGGTGCAGAGCGTCGCGATCTGTCTGCTGCACAGCTACGCCAATTCGGCACATGAACACGCGGTGGCCGCATGCGTGCGCGCGGCCCTGCCCGATGTGGCGATCTCGATCAGCAGTGAGATCCTGCCGGCGATCAAGGAATATCCGCGCACCAGCACGACCGTTATCAATGCTTACGTCCTGCCCGTGGTGCGCACGTATATCACATCGCTGGATGCGCGCCTGCGCGCCATGGGTATCAGTGCCGGGCTGCAGCTCATGCAGTCAAACGGCGGCCTGGCGTCAGCGGAATTCGCCGCCGCGGCGCCGGCGCACATCATCGAAAGCGGACCGGCCGCCGGCGTGGTCGGTGGCGCAGCGCTGGCGCGCCATCTGGACGAACAGAAACTGATCACCTTCGACATGGGCGGCACCACGGCGAAGGCTGGACTCGTAGAAGACGGCGAGGTGCTGCGCAGCGAGGCAATCGAAGTCGGCGGTGGCGTGATGGTCGGCTCGAGACTGTTGGTCGGCGGCGGATACATGCTGAAGCTGCCGGCCATCGACCTCGCGGAAGTAGGCGCCGGCGGCGGATCAATTTGCCGTCTCGACGCCGCGGGCGCGCCCAAAGTCGGGCCGGACAGCGCCGGCGCCGATCCCGGGCCGGTGTGTTACGGGCGTGGCGGGACGCAAACGACGATCACCGATTGCAACCTCGTACTTGGTTACCTTGACCCGGCCGGCCTGATCGGCGGTGCATTGCGCGTCGATGCGGAGGCGGCACGGGCGGTCATCGCACGCGACCTCGCCACGCCGCTGAACTGCTCCGTCGAGGAAGCCGCGTATGGCATGCTCCGGCTGACGGTCGCAGCGATGATGCGCGCGATCCGGGCCGTCTCGGTGGAGCGAGGCCGCGATCCACGACAATTCGCGTTGTTGGCATTTGGCGGCAACGGGCCCCTGTTCTCGGCCGGTATCGCCGCCGAGCTTGGCATCACCCGCGTCATCGTACCTCCGATTCCGGGCGTGTTCTCGGCATTCGGCTTGCTAGTCGCGGACACGGAACACCATGTCGCCCGAAGCCTGCGCGCGCGGCTTGACGATGCTGATCCTGAGCAGATTGGCGACGTACTCGCCGAGCTCACACGGAGCGGCACCGAGCGGCTGACACGCGACGGCTTCCCGGCAGAGCGGCAGAGCTTCCGCCGCGCCGCACTCGCCCGTTATGTCGGCCAGTCAAGCGAGATCGAAGTGCCGCTGCCCGACGGACCGGACACCGCAACGATTCTGGCCCGCCTGCCTGCGTTGTTCGGGCAGGAGCATGAACGCAATTACGGATTTCGTGCGCCGGACGACGAACCAGTGGAAATGGTTGGCCTGTCGGTTATAGCACGCGGCGTGCCAAAGCACCCGCGGCTGCCGCCGCGGATTCCCCCGGCTGCCGCCTCGGTGCCAGCGGTCCGGCGCGCGTGGTTCCCGGATGCGGGATGGATCGATATGCCGGTGACGGATCGGGCTGGGCTTGCGACGGGGCCGCGCTCCGGGCCGCTGAGCATTCAGGAATATGACGCGACATGCCTGGTCCCATTTGGTTGGAGTGCGGAAGTGGATGCATTCGGCAATGTGCGAATGACGATCTGACCGCCGTTGACGCGAGGTACGAGGCGACGACGCAAGTATCGAGCCCACCATGGCCGGAGTTGTCTCACTCATCCACGCTGTCGCACTGCGCACGAAGGTAAAGCGTGGATGCCCGCCCCTGGGACAGCCATGTCAAAGGTTGTTTGGTCAGGTGGCGGGCCGACCGACGGTCGCCGGCGAACGCGCAATGACAGCCGGCACCTACGCCAGCATTTGCGCGTACTGGGTCAGCGTTCCTTCCTGATCGCGCAGTCCGTCCATGATGGTGAAGTGATTCGCCGCCGGCACCGGCAGCAGCACACCGGGTGCATGCGCGTCGGCACGGTGCGCATGGAAGTTCCGGCTGTCAGCAACGAGCGCCGGCAACTCGGCGGTGCCATAGGCGATCAGCAGCGGCTTGTGCACGACCGCGAGGCGCAGCGGCGACAACACGACGATTTCTTCGTCCGTCAGTTGCAGCTTCAAATTCAGCTCGGTATCGCGGATCGGCCCGAGTTCGAACAGGCCGGAGATCGCTAGCCCGCCACGCACCAGCGGATGATCAAGGCACATCGCGGTCAGGTGTCCGCCGGCCGACCAGCCGGACAGTACGACCGGACCGGCGATGCCATGCGCCGGTCCGGTGGCCGCGAGCCAATCGAGCGCTACGTTGATTTCGCCGACGATGTCCGTCAGCGACGCATCAGGTGCCAGCGTGTAGCCCGGTAGAGCAGCGGACCAGCCTCGCGCGTAAGGGCCGGCGATGAGGCCCGCCATGGCTTCCTTGCTGTTGCGCTGCCAGTAACCGCCATGGATGAACACAATGCAGGGCGCGTTCCGATCGGCCGCGGGGAACAAGTCCCAGGCATTGCGCTCGCGGGGGCCGTAGCGGCAATCCAGGTGCTGTGGGTGCGCCGCGCGGAATTCCGCCGAGACCGCCGCGAATTGCGCGATCAACTCGCCGGAATTCGCTACCGCGCCAGTGTTGCTGTACGCCGCGTCGCGCTCAGCGCGGCTCATCGTCTCCCAGTTCATGTCGTTGATCCGCGAATGCTGTCCGCAACAAGACTGCCGCAGATCAGGCCGATATCAAAGCCGGGTGCTCTGCGGGCGCCGTATCCTGTCTCGGACGGCGGGCGCAATAGCCGAGCGCTTCGAACACAAATCCCCAGCTTCGTTGATCGTCCTCCTGCGGTGCGGTGGCTGGCCAGACCGTGTTGTCCATCGGCCGATGCACCGGCAGAACCCATGCGAGCAGCCGCCGCAGCCAGTTTTCGCCAATCAGCGGGACATCCGGCGCGATCGCTTGGTACATCGACCCCAAGCCAAGCGCCGCGGCATGCGAGCACTCCGGGTTGATGCAGCGCAGCGTCCGGTTGCGCTCGGGGCACTGCCGCGGCGGCGGTGCGCAAGAGCATGCGGTATGCAATGGCGGCGAATTTCACGACTCCCCTCCCGTCGATGCGGCGGCGGGTGTCTCCCATGGGCTTGAGACGCCGGGACGTGAGTTGACTCACAGGGGACGCAAATTCGCGCCATTTCTGGGCTCGACAGAGCCTAAGCGCTCCTGGTCGGGTGCGGCCATGTGTGAGCGGGACTGCATCGGCGCTGAGCTGGCGGTAGCGGCCGGCAGAACTCAGCTCGTCGCCCGCAGGTACCAGTCCATGATCTGCCGCCCCTGCCAGAACACCGTACCCGGCCTCGCCGCCATGTGCCCCAGAGCTTGCTCGAACCAGCCGATACGATGCGGCACGCCGCTAATATAAGCATGCACCGCCAGGCCCATCACCTTGGCGCCCTGCGTCTCCGACTCAGCATATAGCCGGTCAAACTGCGCCACCGTGCGGTCGAACATTTCGCGCGCGCTGTGGTGCTGGATCAGCATCATGGGAATGTCATTCAGCTCAACACTGTACGGCATGGTTAGCAGCGGGCCGTGCGCAGTACGCAAGGTGCACGGCAGATCATCGACCACCCAGTCGGCACAATAACGGATGCCGGATTCCGCCAGCAGATCAGGGGTGTCGAGCGTTTCTGTCAGTCCCGGCGCTAACCAACCGGCGATCTCGTGCCCGCTGGCGGCACGCAGCGTGTCGATCGTAGAGCGGATCATCGCGCGCTGGTCGGTGATATTGTGCGTCGCGGTCTGGTGAAAGCCGTGACCCATGAACTCCCAGCCAGCATCACGCGCCGCCTGCGTGATGCGTGGATAGGCGGAGGGCACGCTGCCGTTTATCGTCATCGACGGCGCGACGGCGTGCGCATCCAGCGCCGCCTTCACGCGCCAGAATCCGACGCGCATGCCGTACTCATGCCAGGCCCAGTTGGGC
>JASHVB010000673.1 GCA_030039695.1 Acetobacteraceae bacterium | reverse complement strand
CGCTGCGCGGCGGCCTCAGCCAGCAGAGTACGGGCACGGGGAAAGTCCCGGAAGGCCCGCGCCACGCGGGCCTGCAGCAGCAGCGCGCGGGCATCGCCCGGAGAAATCGCAGCCGCCTCATTGGCGATCGCCGCAGCCTGGCGACGATCGCCTGCGGACAGGGCGGCGTTGACTGCGACCTGTCGTGCATCCATGTTGCGCGGATCGCTTGTCAGCACCGCCTCGGCGATGCGCATCGCATCCGCCGGCCGGTTCGCGCCCTGATAGAGGCGGGCCAGCGCCAATTGCACATCGGGATTGTTCGGGTCGTTGACCAGCGCCGGACGCAGGCGCTCGAACGCTGCCGCCTGGTCGCCACGCTCGTTCAACTGGTCAGAGGCGCGAATCGCTGCTTCGGTCTGCAGGAGTGCCACGTTTCGGCGCTGCGACGCCGTCAGGCGGCTCCAGTCCAGCCGTGCGATCATGGCGTTGGCATAGGAATCCAGCCCCACCGTCGCCAGCGCGCCGGCGATGGCGATGCGGGCGTCGGGTCCCGGGTTCGCGATCTCCGCCGTTTGGCCAGCCTGCGCCGCACCGATCTTGTCGCCGGCATTGCCCAACGCGCGGATTACGTCGGCCGCCGTACCGCCCGTCGGGTCTGGCCGCGCAGCCAACATCAGCAGGCGCTGACGTGCCACGAACGGCTCGGTGGGTAGCAGCGCGGCAGCATTGGCCACGTCTTGTCGTTGTTGCAGGCGCGTCTGCAGGCGCGCCATGTCCGGGGTCAGCCGCGTCAGCGGTATGCGCGCCATCAGAGCGTCCGCGTCGGCCGTGCGACCATCCTCCTGCGCCAGCAGCGCGGCGGCATAGAGGGTATCCGGGGTGGGCTGCCGGGCAACGAGTTCCTCCATGAGCGCCTGACCCTCGGCCCCGCGCCCCAGCCGGCGCAGCGCGCGGGCGAGGTCGAGCCGCACCCACGGATCGTTCGGCGCCGCGTTCATGGCGCTGGTCAGCAGCGCCACCTGTACCGTCGGGTCGGAGCTCTCCGCCGCTTCGGCGCGCGCCCGGTTGGTCGCGGCGGAGGTGACGGTACCGGGTGGCGGCGCACGGGCGGCTGCGTAGGTGGGGGGCTGCGGCAGCACTTCTGCACCCCGGCCTTGGGCCCGCAGCGCGCGATTCAGGCCGGCGATCGACGGCGCGAAGCCGGGCCGGCTTGCAAGAGCGGCGCGGAAATCCTGCTCCGCCTCCGCCGCGTTGCCCTGCCGTAGCGCGACGTCTCCCAGCATGCTCTCGGCGTCGGTCTTGTCGTCCACATCCCGGGTCAGCGCCTGACGCAGCACGGTCTCCACGGCCGCGAGGTCGCCGTGACGCAGCAGCGCCCGGGCTTGGGCCAGTTCCAGCGCGTAGTCCGCGGCGTCCAGCGCGCGTTTCCACTGCGCCGCGCGCTCTGGCGCAGCGGTGATCGCCCGCTGCAGCAGTTCTTTCGCATCAGCCGGGCGGTTCTCCCGCAGCCGCTCGATGCCGAGGCCCGCCAGGGCATCCGGATCGTTCGGGTTGGTGGCAAGTATCGCGGTGAACTGCTTTTCGGCCTCACCCAGGGCGCCCCGGTTCATTTCAGCATAGGCGGACTGGGCCGCCAGTTCCGCCGGGCTGGGCGGCGCGGGCTGGGCGGTGCGCACGGCCTGCTGTTGGCGCATGATCGCCGGATCGCCTGGAAAACGCTGCAGATAGGCGTCCATCAGCGGCAGTACCGCCGGGTCGTTGCCGTAGAAACCGAGCGCCTGCCTCCAGGCTGCCCGCGCCTGCGCACCGACGTCAGCGCGTTCGCTAAGGGCGGCCAGACGAGCGATCCCGTCAGCCCGGGTCGCGGGCGCGTAGGTGAGCGAGGTCGCGTAGGCGAGCAGCGTGGCGCCGGAGGCATTCGGCGCAGCGGCTAGACGAGCGAGGCCCTGCTGGCCGAGCGCGCGAGTGCTGGAAGCCGCGGCGAGCACCTCATAGAACTCGCGCGCGTATTCCGGCGGCGGCCCACCCGGGCCGAACAGACCCTGGTAGCGGGCGGCGGCTTCGTCCATGTGGCCCTCACGGGCAACCTGTCTGGCTTCTGCCAGCGCCGCCGGGTCGATGGTCGCTTCGTGCAGGATGGCATCACCCCTGGCCTCTTGCTCCGGCGTTGCCCCAGCACTGTGCAGCCGCTCGACGTCGGCGCTCGCCGCGATACGGTCGCCACGTTCGACGTTGGCGCGCGCCGCGAGCAGCAGGGCGTCGATATTGTTCGGTTCAGCGGACAGCGCCCGCTCCGCCGACAGGAGCGCGAGTTCCGGCCGTCCCTCCGTGAGCCAGCGCCGAGCCTGCCGCACCAGCAGGGCGACCGCTGCATTGGCGGTTGGCGTGGTAGCCTCTCCTGCTGCGGTAGGCGCCGGGCTTGCGACCGGTGGGACCGCAACCGGGGATGCAGGGGTTTCGACGGCTGACGTTGTCGATGTCTGCGCCAGCTGCGCCAGGCTGAGCCCCGGCTCCGCCAGGCTGGCCAGAACCACCAGGACGGTGGCCCCGCTTTTCATATCGCCCTAGGGGTCCGCGCGCGGAGCCGCACAGCGGCCCGACGGCGGAGCATCCAGTAGAGCGGGCTCGCAGCGAGGAAGGCGCAAACGATCAGTAGCACGCCGGTGCGGATCGGATTGTCACCCAACCAGCGTTGCGCCCACAGCCAGATTGGCAGATGCCCGACATCGTATCCGTCCAGGGCGCGGAAAGCCTGCACGTGTCCGGCCTGGATGAGTGCGACATCGCCGCGGATGAGCGCCGACTGGTCATGGTTGCGCAGCGCGGCCACAACCGCTGAGAGCGCGGCTGGCGTCATGCCCGTCACCGCGACGACAGAACGCCCGGACGTGAGTGTACTTTCGACGCCCAGAAGGATGCCCATGCCCTCGCCCACACCATCCAGAGCGAGGCTCGCGCGCCCGACCTCATCCGAGCTCGGCGCATCGAACAACACGTTTCGGATACTCTGAAATGGTCCGGGCAGCGCAAGTGTCAGGCGATTCTCGGTCACCTGTACCGGGGCATCGCGCAGCAGTGTGCCAAAGGCCGGCTGTCGGTTCAGTGCTCCGATCACCAGCAGATCGCGGTCCGCGGCACTGTCCAGCTGATCGGGACTGACGACCATCAGCCCGGTGGCCGGGGTGCCGGTCATCGCCGCGAGCATGCCGATCATATTGAGAAATGTCGTCGCCTCGGCCGTGGTCGGATGGTCGGGCAGGACTGCCGCCGTGCCCGATAAATCAGCGAGCCGGGTGAACGGAAATCCGGCGCTGGCGAAGAAGCCGAGATTGGGCATGCGGGCAAAATGGCTGGCGTGGCTGATATCGATCGTGCTGTTCGGATCGATATTGCTGTGGATGTCGCCCGGCACGCCCGCACACCGACCATGCGACAGCGGGCGCATGTCGAAATTGAGCTGAAGTTCATCCCGGCCCAGGAGCAGGTAGGGAGGAATGGCCACGTGCCCGCTGAGCGTGTCGCGGTGCAGGCCGAGCCAGCGCAGGAGCTGTTCGACCAGCCAGCCATGCTCGCGCCCAAGCGGGAAGGACCGGAGGTAGGTTCCCGACACCAGCACGTCGAGGCGTGAGGTCGCGAGGTCAACGATCGGGCCGGGCGGGGCGCGGAAGCGGAGGTTCAGCGGGACACCGCCGTTGCGCCAGGTATAAAGATCGGGCGGCGTCCGCAGCGGGACGCGGATCGGGCCGGGCGCGTAGCCGGACGCTTGGAGTGTGTCCCGATCGACCAGCGTTCCAAGGCGCACCGGGTTATCCGGCGAGAGCCACTTCGGCCCGACATAGGGCCGGGGTGAGGGCGGTTGCTCCGCCTGTACCGACGCGGTTTCACCCCCGAGGCCACCGACGCCGCGCACCAGAGCCAAAGCGGCGGTGACTGCTTCCGACTCGCTCCGACCGCCGATCACCAGGACCGTGCCAAACTGATCATGCGGATTGGGCACCACCGCGAGGGTCGGACCTTCGATGGGCGGTAGAGTCACATCCGGCGGTCTCGTGTCCCCGGTGACCACCAGCACAGCATTACCGGTATCGGGCACAGTGTAGCTGACCGGAAAGCCCGCGCCGCGGTAATCGGCGAGCGCGGCGAACCAGGAGGCGGCGATGGCAGCCGCCCGAAAATCCGTCGCGGTCGCGTTTTCCGGCATCACGACCGGGAGATTGAGCGCCCTGTAGAGTTCGCGGCGGTCGAAGAATGGCTCCGGCAGGCGCGCGAGGTCGCGCTGCTGCGGGATTTTGGCCGTGGTCAACGTGAGTGTTGAGAGATCTGAAATGTTGGCCCAAAGCAGGCCCGACAGCGCGTCGTTGCAATCGACCGCGTAGCGTGCCGAGAACCGGAAGTTGAGCCGGTTGATCTCGGTGAAGAACAGGGGATCGAGATCAAAATTCATCGGTCCGAAGTTCTTCTGATGGGCCGAATCGAGCGGAATGGTGCCGACGGCCTGGTCGTTCAGGGTGATGGCAATCTGGCTCAGTGAGGGGATGAGCGCCGGCGAGGCGCCACCGAATAGCGTGAGCTTCGCGGCGGTCACGACCTCGTCGGCGCGTATGCCAAACAGCACGCCCTGCAGG